>NZ_RZSJ01000009.1:0-27981 GCF_003998025.1 Mesorhizobium sp. M8A.F.Ca.ET.021.01.1.1 | reverse complement strand
GCATCAAGCTCACCACTAGTCGGCGTTTGTGCATCGACGATGGAGTCGTTCATAAACCCCATCTTCAGGCTTAGGCGGCGGCGAATGACAGCGTCATCCTTGTCGAGCCCCAAGGCTAATGCCTCGCGGACGTAGATCTCTTCCTTGACGTAGTCGTCGACCAGTCCCTTAAATTCCTCGGCCGTCGGAGGTCGCTGCCAGGTCTTGCCGAAGATTGCAGTCAGTTGTTCGATCTTGGGCGCCGTGACGATGATGCGATCCGGCGCTTGCGCTCCCCCGCGGTTGAGCAGGCCATACACCGAGAAGATGGCCAGAGCCAAAATGATGAAGTGCGCTAATGGCTCTCTCAGCAGACGTTTCAGCAAGATGATTGGCTCCGCTGGCAAAGGACAAGCAAGGTGGTGCGGTGGTAGGCGGCCGCACCGAACTTTCAGGTCAACTCCAGAGTGACATTCAAGGCGTGTACCAGATCGGCGACGTGTAGGCGCGCTCCGTCACAGTCATCTGTGTCCCCTCCAGTGGCTTCGTGCCAAAGCGCTTGGCGTCGTAGGCGGTCCAGCGCGGCGTCGGGATCTCGATGACTCGACCGTAGTAGAAAGCCTTCTGCTTTGGATCAAATGCTGGGTCCTTCCAGACCGCAATCAGTTCCGAGGCGCCTATGGTGTTCTTCCACGTAGCGTTTTCGACATCCACCGTGCTGCCAACCGATGGGAGCTTGCCATCTGCGCCTAACTTGCGGTCGCCACCCCAAGCTACGTCATAGACCTGCTCATGAGTTTGATCCTTGTCATCGAGCCATCCCTTGACGATCTGGTAACGATCGAGATTGGCGCCGATCGGATCCTTAAGTGCAGCGACGAGGAACGTCGGCACCTTGCCCTCTGGCGCTGCCGTCAAGTCGCCGCCCATGGGCACGCCTTTTGCATAGCCGATAGCGCCCGGATTGCGGGTCTCTGCATCTGCCTGCTCGAAATCCCAGCCGCCGAAGAAGCGCACAGCCATGCGCGGTCCCGTGGTGCCATAGGTTTCCTTGCGCTGCATGGCGTCCCAAAGAGCTTCACGGGTATTTTCCGTCGCCCAGACCGCGGCATAACCCGAGGCGCTGACCTGCCAGTCCATGACCTTTATCTTCGTTTTTGGATTAGTGAAGAATGTACTCAACATGCGCTCCGGGCTCGGCTCCTGTGGCGTGGTCTTGCCGAAGAAGTTTTCCTCTTCCAGTGCGGAGAGGCCGGTGTGAGCATCGGAACTGCCGACCATGCCGAACTTGTAGGGGTTGGTGCCAAGCTCGGCCTCGAGCTTCAGACCATTCCGCAGTGCCGAGCGCGCATATTCGAACTCCAGCATGTCAGGTGTCTTCGCCACGCTGCCATCAAGGTTGCCAAAGTCCCACCGTTCGAAATTGGCAAATTCGTCATTGGGGGAAAGCGTCGGGTGGGTTTCGCCGTCGCCCTTGGTCTGGGTTGCCTCATAGAGCCGCTCCCATTTGGCACGCTGCTCCACATACTCCTTGTCCACCGGCTTGTTGGTGAAGGACTCGATCATCGGGAACATACGGCCATTGGAAAGGTTGCCGTTGTGGGCGATGGCCAGCACGCTACCGCCCGTCTTGTCCTCATAGGCCTGCATCCATTTCCACAGATCGCGCGGATTATCGCTGCCGAGGGGCTTCAAAGTCGTGTAGGGCACGATCTGGTCGGCCTTGTCTCCGTTATCCCGGAAGATCACGTTGCGGTGCAGATTGTTGCCCGCCGTGTTGGACGTCCATTCATAGCCGATGACAGCAGTGAAACGGCCCGGATCGTTGTATTCCTCCGCCGCTTTTATCGTATCCTGCCATGCATTTTTGTAGGGGCGGGTTTCAGGTCCATACATCATGCTCTTCGGAATCGTTCCCGCGCTGAAGGCCTGGATGATCTGGATCGCAGCGTCGCCGCCTTGTCCTGACTTGATCATATCGTACCAGGTCTTGGCTTGCGGGTCGGCAATAACGTCCGGCTTACCGGCAAACAGGTCGGGGAACATGCCCATGTTGTCTGAGTGGTCGGTAACGACCAGGAAGTCTAGCGGTCGCGACAGCTTGGCCGGCTGACCGCTCGACGCCGTAATTTCCTCGCCTCGCGCAAAGCGATAGGCATCACGCGGTGTCAGCCGCGCGCCGAACGCACCCGCATCGAAAGATGCTCCGGTGTGAAGGTGCGTGTCGCCGAAGAACGGCCGGGTAGGGAAATTTCGGCCAGCATAGGGCGAATAGATCGGCTTCGCGGCAAAGACCTTCGCTGCCTTCTCCGGTGATAGCGCACCAATGTCATCATCAGCAAATGCCGGTGCCGCCAGGCCGAGGATGGTCGCACTCAGAAGAATGGACCTGAAAGCAGAACTGCGCATATTGTGGTTCCTCCGGTTAAAGCTCGTCACCACATCGTAGTCTGTAAGTGGAAACACACCCGTAGCATCGGGTATGTTCTGTGAGGGAAGCATGCCCAAGCGACCTGCGGCACGCGAGGGTTGGTGCCTCGTCCTTCATCTCGAACTCTGATCGATGCAGGGTTGATCTGCCACCGGCGGACGTCATAAACCTGTTCCGCCCTTGTGCGCGGACTCGCCCTTATGAGACCAGCTTGGAAATCTGTGCCTCAGGTTGCGCAGCAGGCGCGACTTAACAGTAATACATACCAACCGCGCAGCGCCGCACCGTACGCCTCGCAACCCCGGCAACACTGACCGGCGTGAGCGGACGCCCGACGATGGCTTCGGCCGTCGACATAAGGGTGTGGGAACCGGTGACTGTCATCCGTTCCGAGGCTCCGAGCCCGATCAGCCCGAAGGTGGCGGCGAGCAGGATGTTTTTCAGTTTCGCTGTCATGATTATTTGGTCCCTTCTGGTGAAAACTGTGTGGGCAGTTCATCGGTGTCGGTCAGTTCCTTCGCATCGACCTTCTTGGCGTTGGTCCCGTTCTTGAAGCCGAAGTCATCGGCCGCGACATCGCTGCCGGTCTTCCAGTCTCTGATCTGAACACTGTATTGCGGCCCCTGATCGACTTTCTTGCTGGTAATGACATATCGGCAGGGATAGGGATGCTCGCCCTGGGCGATCCAGATCTGCCAGTCTACTTCCTTGGTCCGAAACGCCAGATGATCGCATTCGGTGCCGCCGATCACGCCGCTGCCGAGGTCCTTGACGTCGGTCACGTCGCGCATCAGCTCCTCGTAGACGTTCGACATAAGCAGGTCTGCGCCGGGAACAGGCCGGTGGAACTTGTCCCGCAACTCATCGACCAGATGATCCAGGGTGCCAGGCACCTCGGCCTGCGTGTAAAGGTTGGCGTTCTTGCCCAGCAGCGTCAGCGTCTTGCCGTCGAAGATCATCTCGACATTGGCGAAACCGCCACTGCGGGTGGCGCGGATCCTGTCGGGCCGGCTGAGGTCGACCATCCCCGAACTCGCGAACAGAAGCTTCTGGTGGTCCTTGGTGACGACCTCGAAGTTGGTGTCGTATCCAAAGGAAATGGAACTCACGCTCGCCATGTAATCGGACATCGCCTTGAGCAAGCTCTTGGCCTCTGCGTCGTCCGCTGTCGCGGGCGCTCCCCACCCAATCGCCAAGATCATCGCCGCTGTAGATGCGGCGGCGAGTCGCCTTGATTTTCGTGGTATTCTTTTCATGTGAGTGCCTCCTTCCAGGTGCCTCAGTATTAGTTGAGGAAGCGGAGGAGCACCCGTAACATCGGGTAGGTCTGTTATGGTCGCTACTTTTGTGCCGCGGCGGCCTACCAGCGCGAGAACGCAGATCGACGCTCAGCCCGCACTTACTCGCTCGAGGGCATATCAGATGTTGTGGCAGGCACTGAGGAGCCTGACGGCGCGTCCGACGGCACGGGCAAGCCTGCCTTGCGAAGGCTCGCGATCATGCGCGCCCGATCCGCTGCCTGGATGTTGCGCTTCATGAGTTCGGCCTCGATGTTGGGGATGAACGCTGGGCTCATCTTCATAAATATTTCTCCCTCCCGGGTTGCTTCCGCCATCATCCCCGCCTGTGCATAGATGGCGGTCGCTACCACATGGAAGATTGGGAGTTTCTGGAGATCGGCCTGCCGGATCTCGGCCACGGCTTTTTGGTCGTCATGCTGCATATAGGCTGTGAGCGCGAGCACCGTGTGGTAGTACCCGCCGGCCCCCGGATTGCGGTCAAGAGCTAGCTGCACAAGCTCCGCCCCACGCTGCCATTGCCCTCCAAGTGCCAGTCGTGTGCCGAATTCGCCGAGGAACTCGGTATCGTTGGGATTGAGTGCCAGTGCCCGTTCCCCGATCTCCATCGACTCAGCCCATTGCTGATTGAAGAACAACGCCGTCATCAACGCCTGAAGTGCGCGCATATTGTCCGAGTTCAGCTCGACCGCCCGACGCGCTGCAGCGAGTGCACGTTCAGCCGATGTGGGCGCGCCCTTTCGTGCATTGAAGCCAAACCGGTCCTCGTCGACGTAAGCAATCGACAGCATCGCCCAGGCGGTAGCGTAGGATGGAAAGCGCGCGACGGCGCTCTCAAGGCAGTCGCGGACGGCCGCATGCCGTTCGACACTCAACTCGGTGCGATAGGCGTAAAATTGAAGCGTGCAACGGTAGGCATCGAGATCATCGGGCGGGCCGTTCGCGATGTCGGCCTGATAGATGACGCCGTAGGGCTGAGCTACTACTGTTGCAACCTGGGCGGCGACATCGGATTGAATGGCGAAGATATCGCGGGAACGAAAATCGTCGTCGTAGGTTTGAGACCACAGGATCGCGCCGTTTTCGGTTTCGATCAGACGGGCTGTGACGCGGATTCGCGCGCCGGAGATTTGCACCCCGCCGGTCAGAAGGTAACTGGCTCCGAGTTGCTGGATGTGCGAGGGGGCGACTTGCGGTGGCAAAGCCTCTGAGGTCTCGCGGCCATACACCGTCAGTTCTTTGAAGTGCGGCAGGATGCTCAGCAATTCCTCGGTAAGCCCCATCGCATATAGCTTGGCTTCCGGTCCTCCGCCGAGATCGGCGAATGGCGCGACCACCAGCGTTGGTCCCTCGGGATCGGCCGCCCGCGTCGAGGGCAGGGAGGTCTGCGACACCAGCGGGCTGGAGGCCCAATATGCAAAGGTGAGGCAGACGACGACTGCGAGCGTTGCCGTGGCGAGCCAATGCACGCGTTCCCATGAAAACGAAGCCGCTTTCGAAATCTCGGGAGCCGCTGCAGGCCCGACGGGCGTGAGTTCGACTGCGTTCGAGACGTTCCAACTGAAAACGGGAACGTACCCGCCCTTGGGGATTTCGATGCGGATCGGATCGGTGCATCCGGACAGCAGGTAATACCGCTCAAGCGCGCGGCGCAACCGACCCGCCTCGATCCGCACCACCGGATCGTCCTGCGAGAAGTTTTCGTCCCGGTCGAAAACCTCGATGGCGATCGAATAACCTTTGAGCCGCGTAGCGCGCCCAGAGAGCGTTTCTTCCACGACGTAGCGTAGGAAAGCACAAGCGCGCGCCGGCACCGAAAACTCAGGACTTGAGAGAATGCGCTCAAGCTCGGCGCGGACCTCCTCCGGAGAGGGTGGCAGTCGGAGTGCCGAAGTCAGGGCTAGCGCTGCAACCCCAGGATTAAAGACGTTCATTCCAGAACCCCTCTTGCCCCACCTTGAAGGCCGTCCCGACCTGCCGTAGGGCATCGGCTTTGGAGGTAAATTAGAAACTGCTTAAGTAGAGTACTCCCCGCATTCCATTCCGTCCAAGACTATGTACGATTCCATATGGTCCGGCGTCGGCTACAGTAACCTACGCCCGCAACTGCTGCGGCACGCCTATACTCCATTGCACCGACGGCGGAATGGGCGTCATTGATATGGATCAAAAAATCGAGGCGGCCCAACGGCGCTTTCCCTTGCGAAAGCGCGCGATCGAGGACCTCGCCGTCCGCGATGAGGATTTCCGCTCGCTGTGTATCGATTTTGCTGACGCCGAAAGAGCGGCCCTGCGTTGGGAGAATTCCGACACACCAAAGCGTGATGAGCGTCGCGCCGAATACCTAGCGCTGGTCAACGACCTGGCCAAGGAGATCGAAGCAATATTGGATACAGCCGCCAGTATCCCGCTCCCGGCCCAGCGGCCGAAAAGTCAGTAGTGAACGAAAGCTGCTCAATGGCTGGCTGGGGCCTCGCAAAGCGGAGCAGCCCTTGGCCGCACCGAATATACCAGATGCTACATCGCGCGGCGATCCAAAGTATCACGCCGCCGCCTCCTTCCGTTGCGCGATGACGGTCTGTTGCGTCGCAGCCGCACTGACCACTGCTTCCTGTTGCGGTCCGGCAGAGCTCTGAGCCAGTACGGATTTCGCGAGTTTGATACCGTTTTCATCAAACGCTGTCGTCGCCTGACGCCAGCACTCGCAAAGACTGTTATTCGGCCCGGCAGACAAGTCTTGCAGTATGTCGATGGAACTCGTCTGATCACCGGCAAGTCTCAAGGCACCATGGTGCATGGTGTGGCTGTTCCGGGAGTAGGTTACCAGATGCTACGCGCGTGCACGCGCCACGTCCGCTAACCTTCGCGTCAATCAGTGCAGAGGAGCGACAAACAATGTGCCAACTCAGCGCGTCCCGCATGATCGATGACTAGGAGAAGGTCTACGCTTCGATAGTCGAGGACAGGCGATCATGCTCAACCGGGGTTGCTCAGCGCAGGACCAAAATGGACCACGATCTAAGCCAACGAGCTAACGGGCCTGTCCAACTAGTGGTCCGCTAATCTACATGCTTGCCCACGTAACTTACCGACTGCCTCTGGGCTCACGCGATATACAAGCCCTTTGAGACACCCGCCGAATTGCAGTCCGCGAGGGAAAAGCCCCATGCTGAGACGCCAGGGCGGACGTTCATGAGCAGAGAACGGCAGATAAAGGCAGATAAAGGCAGATAAAGGCAGATAAAGGCAGATAAAGGCAGATAAAGGCAGATAAAGGCAGATAAAGGCAGATAAAGGAAAGGCACTTCCATGCGAAATTTAATGACACTTATCACGGCAACTTCAGTAGCACTTTTGTCTGCGATGGCAGCCTACGCACAAACACAAAATCCCCTTCCCAAGGCCAGCGATGTGCTTGTCCGATACGGGGACGACGTGGAGGGCTGGACGGTCTATGCAAATCAAACCCGCGGAGATTGCTTGATCGTGCGCCAGGATGGGCCAAGTTCGGTGCAAATGGGCGTTACCGCAAATCAGGAGGTCGGGTATCTCGGCGTGTTCACGAAGGCGGATATCGGCCTTCAGAACGGGGCCCAGTCGGAAATCTTCGTCTCCATCGCTGGCCATCTTTATAGTGGTGTGGCCATCACCACGAGCGGCGAACTCAAGGGCGGATATTCTGGTGGCTACATCTTGACAGACGACCCGAATTTCAAGCGCGACGTAGCGAAGCAATATGAAATGATCGTGTTTCCGGAAACCAAGGGGACCTTCGTTGTCGATCTGAAGGGGACTTACAAGGCAATGGCAATGGGCCGTAAATGCCTCGCGCAGTGACCGCCCGCTGGGCAATATTCCCCATCTCGGCCATTGGCTGCAGCCACAGAGTTTTAACGCAGAGCGCCAGCGTGTGAAATCGCCGCCGCCGGAGCGGCCAATGCCAGTCGGCGCCCACAAGCCAAGATCGTAACAGAAGTTCGGGCTTTTCAACGACCGCGGGGCTGATGACCAACAGCGAAAATACTAAATTAGAGCATTCCCAATAATGACGTAGAAAAAGAGACCTGACGTCTTTGCAGATAGCGCGACGCGTCCACCATTTTGACGCCGCCGGAGTGGATAACGGCAATTGACGATGTTGTAATATATTGTCGGGATCAATGCGGCTTCCGGTATACTCACCTTGATTGCAAGCGTCATCTGGCACCGGATCAATCCTCGAACAACCGACTATCCACCGAGTTGATATACTGCAGAAACGCAGCAACGCTGTCGAAAAATGAAGTGCGCCTCACACTGGACGAGCTGATTGCGGCGATCCGTCGTGATCTTGATGCGAAGAAACCCAGGCAGGTTAAACAGGGACAAGGACGGCGTGCATCCGCTTGTGTTTCCGTGTGAGAAGGGGTGGAGGAATGTGGTGACCGGAGCTCGCGTCGAGATTCGTCCTGCTCACTGGCTTGCCTGGAGCCCGGGCAAAGATGAACCGGCCTCGTTTCGGGATCCGACTTAACCCTCAGGATCGACAGTCAATGCCGTGCGTGGTCTAGGCCTGACAGGCCGCTGCTTCAGCCTGGCTCATTTTGGCGATCTGCTGCTGTGCGGCGGCAGCGGTGGCGGCATCGCCGCCCTCGACGTGCACCGTCGGGAACGCGATCTTGATGTTGTTGTCCTCGAAGGCCTTCTTAATCATCATGAAGGCCCGGCGCTTGATCGGGAACTGCGTTCCCGGTTTGGTCGTCATCTTCATACTGAGCTGGACGGCGAAATCGCCGAACGCGTCGATGCCCTGCATTTTCAGCGGCTCGATCGTGTCGGCCGCGAATTCGGGGTCCTGCGCCAGCTCTTGTCCGATCTTCTTGACCAGCTTGCGCGCGAGTTCGACGTCGGAATCGTAGGTCACGCCGATCGTTATCTTGTCGATCACCCAGTCGCGACTCATGTTCTGGATCGCGCCGAGCTGGCCGAACGGAACGGTATAGACGGGGCCGCGGTGGTGGCGCAGCCTGACCGAGCGCAGGCTGAAGGACTCGACCGTCCCCTTGTATGACCCGCTCTGGATGTACTCCCCCACCCGGAACGCATCGTCCATCAGGTAGAACACTCCGCTCAGCATGTCCTTCACAAGCGTCTGCGAGCCGAAGCCGATGGCCACGCCGAACACACCTGCGCCAGCGATCAGAGGCATGATCTGCACGCCTAACCCGGCCAGGATGCTTAGTACTGCCACGACGCCGATGAGGACGGCGAGCGCGTTGCGAAAGATCGGCAAGAGAGTTCGCAGGCGGGCTGCACGTGCTGCATCGTACGGATCCGCCTGGGGTGCCGCATGATGGGGATCCGTACTGGCCAGACTCGATGCCTCAATTCTATAGGCGATTAGGGCCTTGGCGAGCTGCCAGAACAGATCCGCGACCATCAATATGACAATGGCGTTAAGCGATCCGGATATGATGCGAGCGCCCATCTCGTCGTGAGCAAAGGCCGCTGCTCTAAGACGCCAGACGTAGGCGAGCCAAACGATCGCCGCTGCAATGACCCCCGCCCTAGCGCCTCTGACGATAAATACGTTGAGCGCCACGCCGACGGCGCCACTGCGCTTGGCGGTGCCGGCGACCGCTTGCGAGACATTACCGACGCCGCGCACCACGCTAGGCAGGAGCAGCGCGTACAAACCGATCCACAGCAATGCGAGCACCCCCGCGACCCAGACTAGCCAAAGTACAACCAGATAGAGCGTAAGCAGACAATTCTTGATCGGTGAGGCTGGCTTGCTAGGCCGCCGCCAAACGGTGTCGCAGCCGACGGCCAGCAGGCCAAGCCCGAACGAGAGCGCGACGAGCCGCTGCATGTCGGGCGAGAAGCCAAGGGCCGGCATGATGCTGACAATCGCCCAGCCGAAGAAAAAAAACCCGGCGACCGCGCTCACGCGTTGCTGCCAGAAGCGTTGACCCGCCTCGCGGCTGCCGCCCCGCTGATCGCTAGGGTCACTCTCAATGGGAGACCCCAACGCCAGCAGAGACTTGGTTATCGCGCGGATAGCGCGAAAGATGATGAAGGCGAGCAGCAGCGTCAGCACGATCTTGCGCAGAAGCGGCGGCCATTCGAACGCGAGGAACGAGCCGATGCTGGCTAGGGCAAATGTCAGCAAGGCAGCGACCTCGGACAGAACCGCCTTTCCGGGGTCAATCGTTGCCTCGGAAGTGCCCGACGCCAAAGCCCGGCGGACCAGCCACTCGGCGCCGAAGCCGACGACAATCAGAACTGCCAGGATCAGGACCACTAGGCCGGGCCTGCCTGAATTCACGTCGCGCGAGACGACGCCGGCGGCGTTGGCCAACTCCTGCGGGATGCGGGGAATGGCATCCGCGAGCGCGGCGAGACGTGTGCGAACGGCTCCCTCCCAACTCGCGATCGTGCCTTCTAGCGATGCGGCAGGCGGTTCCTCGGCGGCTGCCGGTATCTTTCCTTCGAGCCATTGCTTCACCTCAGGGTCGGACAGCAGGTTGAGGAACTGCCGTGCCTTTTCAGGCGGCAAGCCGGCCGGAGACTGCTGTGCCAAGGAGGTTCCAAGCAGTGCCCAAAAGAAAATCGCAATGCCGGCCGACAGCAGAATACAAATTCGAGTGCGCAGTGCTTTGCTCATCGGACGCTCCGGCTGCCCGTGGGAAGCCAGCCGGGAGCGAGCCTGTCCGCTTGCGCCGGCAGACGACAGGCGGCGCTGGGAAGGTCGTCAGGGCCAAGTTGCCCATTTCTGTACGAAGGCGATGAAGGCCTGGCGGTCAAAGATACGTCCTTTGCGCAAAGTCGATAGCCGGACGATTGTATTAGGTATGGCTTAAGCGCAAATTGCGCGAGATCAATCGGCGTTCGATCGCGTCGCCCTCGATGGGGCTTTCAAGGAACGCTTAGACCTTGCCGTCGATGCGACTTATCCGGTCGGCTGCACCGGCGCCTGTAGGTCAGTTGCGGGACAGGCCCTTGCGGCCCACAGCCATCGCCTTGAAGGTCCCTTCCAGGTCGACCACAAATTCCCCTTTGGTCTGTGGGAAAACCGTCGTGGTGTATTTCGCTTGAAATTTGGGTCGTCCGTCAAGATGTAGCCGCCCGGATGCGGAGGGCGGCTTCACCTGCGACATGCCGAATGGGCTTCCCTACACGGCGCGCTCAGACGTGCTTCATATGGTGCTTCGCCAATAAGTTCACTATGCGTTCGGCTTGTGCTGCGGAGCACCAGCCGCTGGCCAGGCTAACTAGATCATCGATTCAATTCCGGCTGTGCGCTGGAATGTCCGGTTTGCGAGGGATGATTGCCGTCGACCCACTGGACGATCATCCGGAATTGCACTTTCGCTTGCCAATACGCGCGATAGAAGTCGAGAAGTTCCCCCGTGGGTTCCGACAAGCGTTGGAAGCCCGAAATGAAGGCGACGACGGTGCCGATCGTCGTCTGCCCGCGGATGACAAGATAGCCGCCAACGATCAGGACCATCAGGGACCCAGACGCGTTGGCTATGTTCAGCAACGTCTTCAGCCCGAATCTCAACAAATAGAATTCAAGGCGGTTGCTGAAGATGGTGCGTATGGTGCGAAAGGCTGCCCGGCGCTTCGTCGAGTGGCTGGCGAAGGAATTGACTGCCTGGTTGCCAAGCCTTCGGACCAGCACGACCTGCCGTTCCACGAGTGTGTTCAGGTCCTTCTGCATGTAAAGCGCAAGCAGGATCTGCGGCAGGAGTGATACGCCGCTGACCAGAGCAATCACCGGCTGCATGTAGATCATGTAAGATACGACGGAGATCATCATCGTGACGTTGACCACGCATTCAGAGATGCTGGTGCCGACAAATCCGCCAACATAGTCGATCTCGTTGCCGATGATGCTGGCGGTCTGACCGCTCCTTGCGTGCTCGCGCGCTGACCTTTGCGTGGCGACGAGAGCGAGTTGATCGCGCGCCGTCTTCACCACGCTCTCTCCGAGCCAGCCCTGATAGACGATCAGTGCGTATTTCAACCCCGCATGCAGGAGTATAGCCGCTAGATACAGGCCGCCGAGCATCAGGAGCGCCCGTACGTTCTTGTCGGCAATCGCCCCATCGACGACCCGTCTCTGCAGGTCGATGGGGATAAAGTTAGCCAAGGCAACCGAGATTGCGATCACGCTAACATAGACCTGATGCATGCCGCTGGCGCGCCGGACAAAACTGGGAAACTTCTCGCCAGCGCGTATCGCGTCGGCCATCGGCTTAAACGGGGTGAAGCGCCGCGCAATTGTCGTGAAAATGCCGCTCACCTTCGGTGCGCCTCCGTCGCCTCCATCTCCGGCCCAGCCGATAAGGGCGACGCACCCTGTCGGTGAGTAACCGAGCGGGCATCCTCGTTGCGCGGCTCGGTCGAAGTCAGCCCGGCAGGCCGAGAGCGGCATTCCTGCAGCGCCTCGATAGCCGGTCGCGACCAGTAGGGCTGGCCCCGGCCACGCCACGTTGGAGAGGTTGAGTTCTCGATCATCACGGTTTGATAGCGGAGAAGGCCGCGAGCCCCCTTGATCGGCATCAAGGCTGGGAGAATTTACGATCCGAGCTGAAACAGGAAGCCACGGTGTTGTTGGCAAAAGCACTGACCGGCGGCCATGACTGGTGGACCGGGAACCTGATGTGGGCCGGTCAGGAGTTCCAACAAACAAGGGCAAGCTTTCCGGGCGCGCCGTGGTCGCGGGGCGTCTGCTCTCGCTGAGGCCGCCCACTGCCGACAGACCCCGGCCGGGCAATCGAGCCCGCGCGGGAAACCTTTATAAAATTCCTATTTCTTTGCGCCCCGCGCCGTCTCGAACCTTTATGGCGATCGGGTCCATATTCGCACGACCAAGATTTGGTGCCACGTCAATGAACATGCGGCGGGGGTTGTCATGGTATCGCGAGCTTTTCCAGGACGGCACGAAGTACAAAGCACAAGGAACAGGCAAAATGGACATTATCATGCTCGGGATCGGAGTTTTGTTCTTCGCCGTGTCCCTCGCCTACGTCAGAGCCTGCGACAGAATTTAAGCGAAAGGATCGAACCATGCTTGTCGACTACATCCTCGGTGGCGGCGTCATCTTGTTCCTGCTCGCTTACCTGACCTACGCCCTCATTCGCCCAGAGCGTTTCTAGTCCACCGGTGCACGGAAGCTACATCATGACCATGAACGGATGGATACAGATCCTCATCTTCTGCGGGATCCTCATTTTGCTGGTGAAGCCGCTCGGCGGCTACATGCACCGCGTCTTCAATGGCGATCGCACGCCGCTTTCGCCGGTCCTCGGCCCGCTCGAGCGCGGACTTTACCGCATTTGCGGAACCAGCGAGCGTGAGGAACAGCACTGGACCACCTATGCGATGGCCCTGTTGCTGTTCAATCTGGCAGGCTTCCTGGTGCTCTACTTCCTGCAGCGCATGCAAGGCAGCCTGCCCTACAATCCGGCCGGCATGAGCGCGGTCGACCCGGCGCTCGCCTTCAACACCGCCGCCAGCTTCATGACCAACACCAACTGGCAGAACTACGGCGGCGAAAGCACGATGTCCTACCTCGTGCAGATGGCCGGCCTGACGGTCCAGAATTTCGTTTCGGCGGCCACCGGCATCGCCATCGCGATCGCGCTGATCCGTGGATTTGCCCGCGCTTCGGGAAAATCGATCGGCAATTTCTGGGTCGATATGACGCGCGCCACGCTCTACGTGCTTTTGCCGCTCTGCATCGTGCTCACCCTTGTCTATGTCTGGCTCGGCATGCCGCAGACGCTCGGGCCTTATGTCGATGCCACCACGCTCGAAGGCGCCAGGCAGACGATCGCGCTCGGCCCGGTCGCCTCGCAGGTCGCCATCAAGATGCTCGGCACCAATGGCGGCGGGTTCTTCAATGCCAACGCGGCACATCCCTTCGAGAACCCCGACGCCATCTCCAACCTGATCCAGATGCTGTCGATCTTCGTCGTCGGCGCTGCCTTGACCAACGTCTTCGGCCGTATGGTCGGTAACCAGCGCCAGGGCTGGGCGATCCTTGCCTCGATGGGCGTGCTGTTCATCGCCGGCGTCGCCGTCTGCTACTGGGCGGAAGCCGCGGGCAATCCGCTGGTCCATGCGCTCGGCATCGACGGCGGCAACATGGAAGGCAAGGAGACCCGTTTCGGCATCGCGCTGTCGGCTTTGTTCGCGGTCATCACCACGGCGGCCTCCTGCGGCGCGGTCAACGCCATGCATGACTCGTTCACCGCGCTTGGCGGCATGATCCCGCTCATCAACATGCAACTCGGCGAGGTCATCGTCGGCGGTGTCGGCGCCGGCTTCTACGGCATGCTGATGTTCATTCTGATTGCCGTCTTCGTCGCCGGCCTGATGGTCGGCCGCACGCCCGAATATCTCGGCAAGAAGATCGAGGCCAAGGAGGTCAAGATGGCGATGCTGGCCATTCTGTGCCTGCCGCTGGCGATGCTGGTCTTCACGGCCATCGCGGTGGTTCTGCCGAGCGCGGTGGCGTCGATCGCCAATGGCGGGCCGCACGGCTTCTCCGAAATTCTCTACGCCTACACCTCGGCGGCGGCCAATAACGGCTCGGCCTTCGGCGGCCTCACCGGCAACACGGCCTGGTACAACATCACCATCGGCATCGGCATGCTGATGGGCCGTTTCCTGGTCATCATCCCGGCGCTCGCCATCGCCGGCGCGTTGGCGGCGAAGAAGACCGTGCCCGCCTCGGCCGGCACCTTCCCGACCGATAGTCCGCTGTTTGTCGGGCTGCTGGTCGGCGTCATCGTCATCGTCGGCGGACTGACTTTCTTCCCGGCCCTTGCCGTCGGACCTGTTGTCGAGCACCTGGCGATGATCCATGGACAGGCATTCTGAGGTGGCCATGTCCTGGTTCAGCAACATGCGCCGCCATGTCAGGCATCGGCCCGAACCGGGGAAGGAGGGGCTGCCGCCTCCTTTCCCGACCATGTCGACCTTTCTCGGACTTGCCGGCGCCATGATCGCGCTTTGGCTGCTGGCCTACGGGCTTCCCCATCTTTTTTCGGCATCCGACCAATCGGCGCCGCACACCAACACTGAAGCCGGAGCTTCAAAATGAGCCAGTCAAAATCAGCGAGCATCATGGATGCCCGCATCCTGTGGCCTGCCATTGGCGGTGCCTTCCGCAAACTCGATCCGCGCACGCTGGCCCGCAATCCGGTGATGTTCGTCGTCGCCGTCGTGTCGGCGCTGACATCGGTGCTGTTCGTCAAGGACCTCGTCACCGGCGGCGGCGATCTGCGCTTCACGCTGCAGATCATCATCTGGCTGTGGTTCACGGTGCTGTTCGCCAATTTCGCCGAAGCCGTCGCCGAAGGGCGCGGCAAGGCGCAGGCGGATTCGCTGCGCAAGGCGCGCACGGAAACCCAGGCAAAGCTCCTGGCCGGCGAGGACCGGACAAAGTTCAAGCTGGTGCCCGGCACCAGCCTGAAGGTCGGCGACATCGTGCTGGTCGAGGCCGGCGACATCATCCCGTCCGACGGCGAGGTGGTGGAAGGCGTCGCGTCGGTCAACGAGGCGGCGATCACAGGCGAATCCGCGCCGGTGATCCGCGAATCCGGTGGCGACCGCTCGGCGGTCACCGGCGGCACGCAGGTGCTGTCCGACTGGATCCGCGTGCGCATCACCGCCGCCGCCGGCCATACTTTCCTCGATCGCATGATCTCGCTGGTCGAAGGCGCCGAGCGTCAGAAGACGCCGAACGAGATCGCGCTCAACATCCTGCTCGTCGGCATGACGCTGATCTTCGTGCTGGCCACCGCAACGATCCCGAGCTTTGCCTCCTACTCGGGTGGCTACATTTCGGTGACCGTGCTCGTCGCCCTGTTCGTGACGCTGATCCCTACCACGATCGGCGCGCTGCTGTCGGCCATCGGCATTGCCGGCATGGACCGCCTGGTGCGCTTCAATGTGCTGGCCATGTCGGGCCGCGCCGTGGAAGCCGCCGGTGATGTCGATACGCTGCTGCTCGACAAGACCGGCACGATCACGCTCGGCAATCGCCAGGCGACGGAATTCCGCCCGGTCAAGGGCGTCAGCGAGCAGGAACTGGCCGACGCGGCACAGCTTGCCTCGCTCGCCGACGAGACGCCGGAAGGCCGCTCGATCGTGGTGCTGGCCAAGGAGAAATATGCCATCAGGGCCCGCGACATGGCGACGTTGCATGCCACGTTCGTGCCCTTCACGGCACAGACCCGCATGAGTGGCGTCGACATAGACGGCTCCTCGGTGCGCAAGGGCGCGGTCGATTCGATCCTGACCTATGTCAGCCAGCCGACATCGGCCACGCACGGCATACGGCCCGGAGGCGATACCGTGCGCAACCTGCAGGCGATCGCCGACGAGGTCGCCAAATCGGGCGGTAC
This sequence comes from Mesorhizobium sp. M8A.F.Ca.ET.021.01.1.1, assembly GCF_003998025.1. Taxonomy (NCBI): domain Bacteria; kingdom Pseudomonadati; phylum Pseudomonadota; class Alphaproteobacteria; order Hyphomicrobiales; family Phyllobacteriaceae; genus Mesorhizobium; species Mesorhizobium sp. M8A.F.Ca.ET.021.01.1.1. Next base: position 11,868 of record NZ_RZSJ01000009.1, on the reverse strand, counting down.
GCCGCTGGCGGTCGAGCGGGACGGGCGCCTGCTCGGCGTCGTCCACCTGAAGGATATCGTCAAGGGCGGTATCCGCGAGCGCTTCGCCGAACTGCGCAGCATGGGCATCCGCACGGTGATGATCACCGGCGACAATCCGATGACGGCGGCAGCCATCGCGGCGGAAGCCGGCGTCGACGACTTCCTCGCCCAGGCGACGCCCGAGGACAAGCTGAAGCTGATCCGTGACGAGCAGGCCAAGGGCAAGCTGGTCGCCATGTGCGGTGACGGCACCAACGACGCGCCAGCACTCGCGCAGGCCGATGTCGGAGTGGCCATGAACACCGGCACGGTCGCCGCCCGCGAGGCCGGCAACATGGTCGATCTGGACAGCGATCCGACCAAGCTGATCGAGATCGTCGAAATCGGCAAGGCGCTGTTGATGACGCGTGGTTCGCTGACGACCTTCTCCATCGCCAATGATGTCGCCAAGTACTTCGCCATCATCCCGGCCATGTTCGCCGTCTTCTACGTCGCGCCGGGACAGACGACCGGCCCGCTGCAGGCGCTCAACATCATGCATCTGGCAACGCCGCAGAGCGCCATCCTGTCGGCCATCATCTTCAACGCGCTGATCATCATCGCGCTGATCCCGCTGTCGCTGCGCGGCGTGAAGTACCGGGCGATCGGCGCGGGTGCGCTGCTCAGCCGCAATCTTCTCGTCTACGGCCTCGGCGGCATCGTCGTGCCGTTCGCCGGCATCAAGATAATCGACATGGCGGTCACCGCCCTTGGCCTTGCATAAGGATCGTTCCGATGCTCAAGCAAATCAGACCCGCGATCATCATGATCGTTTTCTTCACCGTGCTGACCGGGCTCGTCTATCCCATCGGCATGACCGGTATCGCCCAGGCGCTGTTCCCGCGCCAGGCCAATGGCAGCCTGGTCGAGAAGGACGGCAAGGTAATCGGCTCCGACCTGATCGGCCAGGCCTTCGCCAGCGACAAATATTTCCACGGACGGCCTTCGGCCGCGGGCAATGGCTATGATGCCGGCGCCTCAGGCGGTTCCAATCTCGGCCCGACCAACCCGAAGCTCATCGAGCGCATCAAGGGCGAAGCCGAGAAGCTGAAGGCGGAAAATCCGAACGCGCCGGTGCCGATGGACCTGGTGACCGCATCCGGCAGCGGCCTTGATCCGCAGATCAGCCCGCAGGCCGCTTATTTCCAGGTTCCGCGCGTGGCCAAGGCCAGGGGCATCGACGAGGCCAAGGTCAAGGCGCTCGTCGACGGCCAGGTCGAGGACCGGGAATTGGGCGTGCTCGGCGAGCCGGCGGTCAATGTGCTGGCTCTCAACCTGGCGCTGGATGCAGCGAAATAGTTGATGGCAGGCGCCGGGGATCGACACGGTCCCCGGCGCCATTCATGATCGGGTCCGATGCCGGACGACAGAAGCAACGTCGAAAACAGACCATCCCCCGACGCGCTGCTCGAGCATGCCGAGCGGGAAGGGCGCGGCCGTCTGCGCATATTCCTGGGCGCGGCACCGGGTGTCGGCAAGACTTACGAGATGCTGATGTCGGGCCGTGCCAGGCTGGCCGACGGCGTCGACGTGGTGATCGGCGTGGTCGAGACGCATGGCCGCAAGGAAACCCAGACCCTGGTCGAGGGATATGAAGTCATTGCCCGCCGCAAGGTCGACTACAAGGGGCGTGTCCTCGACGAGATGGACATCGACGCCATCCTTGCCCGGCGCCCGGCGCTGGTCCTGGTCGACGAACTCGCCCACACCAATGCGCCCGGCAGCCGCCACCCCAAGCGCTACCTCGACGTCCAGGAAATCCTGGCGCGGGGCATAGACGTCTATACGACGCTCAACATCCAGCATGTCGAAAGCCTGAACGACGTCGTCGCCCAGATCACCCGGGTCCGGGTGCGCGAGACCGTTCCCGATTCCATCATCGACCGGGCCGACGATGTCGAAATCATCGATCTGACGCCCGACGACCTGATCAAGCGGCTCGAGGAGGGGAAGGTTTATTTCCCCAACACGGCGCAGCGTGCCGTCGAGAACTATTTTTCGCCAGGCAATCTGACGGCGTTGCGGGAACTGGCGCTGCGCCGTACCGCCCAGCGCGTCGACGAACAGTTGCTCAACCACATGCAGTCCCACGCCATCCAGGGTCCGTGGGCGGCGGGCGAAAGGGTGCTCGTCTGCGTCGATGCGCGTCCAGGCGGGGCAGCCCGCATTCGCTATGCACGCAGGCTGGCCGACAGGCTTCGTGCGCCATGGACGGCGCTTCATGTCGACACGCCGCGCTCGGCCGGCATGTCCGAGGACGACAAGGACAGGCTCGCCACGCTCCTGCGCCTCGCCGAGCAGCTCGGCGCCGAGGTGACGACCATTCCAGGCCAGAGCGTCGCGCAGGACATCGTGCGCCATGCGACGGCGAACAATTTCACCCACATCGTGGTCGGCAGGCCGACCCGGTCGCGCTGGCGGGAACTTATCGAGGGGTCGCTCACCTATGATCTGATCCGCAACGCCGGCGACATCAGCGTCCATGTCATCTCGGGCACCGAGCGCGAAACCGAGGCGTCGGCAAGGCGGGTCAAGGCGGCGGCCGAGCAGAGGCAGTTCCAGGTCTGGCCCTATCTGCTCGCCACCGCCTATGTCGCCGGTTCATTGGCGGTCACCACGGCGCTCGACCAGTTTCTCGATGTCCGCAACCTGGCGATCGTCTTCCTGCTCGGAGTGCTGACGTCGGCGGTGGCGGGCGGCCTGTGGCCGGCGCTCTATGCCTGCTTCCTGAGCGCGCTGGCCTTCAACTATTTCTTCCTCGAGCCCCGCTACACGCTGACGATCCGGGATCCGGAGAGCATCGTCGCGCTCGCCGTCTTCCTTGCCGTCGCGGTGATCGCCAGCAATCTCACCGCGCGCGTGCAGCGTCAGGCCGCCGCCGCCCGCTCGCGAGCGCGGGCAACCGAGGACATCTATCTCTTCTCCAAGAAGCTCGCCGGCGCCGGCACGCTCGACGACGTGCTCTGGGCCACCGCCTTCCAGATCGCCTCGATGCTGAAGCTGCGCGTGGTGCTGCTGCTGCCGGAAGACGGCACGATCACGGTCAAGGCAGGCTATCCGCCCGACGACACGCTGGCCGAGGCCGACATCGCCGCCGCCCGCTGGGCCTGGGAGCACAACCGTGCCGCGGGACGCGGCGCCGAGACGCTGCCCGGCGCCAAGCGCCTCTATCTCCCCTTGCGCACGGGGCGCACGGCAATCGGTGTCGTCGGCCTCGACAATGACAAGCAAGGTCCGCTTTTGACGCCCGAACAGCAGCGGCTGCTCGACGCGCTGGCCGATCAGGCGGCGGTGGCGATCGAACGTGTCCAGCTCGTCGCCGATGTCGACCGCGCCAAGCTCGCCGCCGAAGCCGACCGGTTGCGTTCGGCCCTGCTAACCTCGATTTCGCATGACCTGAAGACGCCGCTCGCGGCCATTATGGGGGCGGCCGGCACACTCAAGGAGTTCGCGCCTGATCTGCCCGAGCAGGACAGGGTGGAGCTTCTGTCGGCGGTGATCGACGAATCGGAACGGCTGAACCGCTTCATCGCCAACCTGCTCGACATGACCAAGATCGAGTCCGGTGCGATGGAGCCGAACTACGCCCTCCACTATCTCGGCGATATCGTCGGCACGGCGCTCGACCGCGCCCGCAAGATCACCAGCGAACACAAGATCGAGGTCGATATTCCGCCCGACTTGCCGATGCTTAGGCTTGATCCCGTGCTGTTCGAACAGGTCCTGTTCAACCTTCTCGACAATGCCTCGAAATATTCCCCGCCCGGCTCGACGATCCGCGTCCAGGGATGGACCGACAATGGCTCCGTCGTCGTGCAGATCATGGATGAGGGGCCGGGCATTCCGGCGCAGGATCTGGAACGCGTGTTCGACACTTTCTACCGGGTGCGCAAGGGTGATCAGGTGCGCGCCGGCACCGGGCTCGGCCTGTCGATCTGCCGTGGCTTCGTCGAGGCGATGGGCGGCACGATCACGGCCGCCAACCGGACCGACCGCTCCGGTGGCGCCTTCACCATCCGGATGCCGGTGCCGGCGGAATTGCCCGATGTCGGCAATGGCGGCGACGAGCCCGGCGAGGATCAACCCCGATGACCAATTCCAATGTCAGGATACTGGTTGTCGATGACGAGCCGCCGATCCGCAAGCTGCTGCGGGTCGGCCTCGCCAGCCAGGGTTACGCAGTCAGCGAGGCGCCGAACGCCAAGGTGGCGATCGAGCTGATCGAACAGGACAAGCCCGACCTGGTGTTGCTCGATCTCGGCCTGCCCGGCATGGGGGGCCATGACCTCCTGCGCCAATGGCGTGACGGGGGCATCGACATTCCTGTCGTCATCCTCTCCAGCCGCACCGACGAGGCCGGCATCGTCAGCGCGCTCGAACTCGGCGCCGACGACTATGTCACCAAGCCGTTCGGCATGAACGAACTGGTGGCCCGCATCCGCGTGGCGTTGCGGCACAAGTTCCAGCAACAGGGCGAGAAGCCGGTTTTCCAGAGTGGAGACCTCAGCGTCGATCTGGTCAAGCGCATCGTCAAGGTCGAGGACAGGGAGGTGAAGCTCTCGCCGAAGGAGTACGACATACTGCGCATCCTGGTGCAGCATGCCGGCAAGGTGCTCACCCACCACTTCATCCTGAAGCAGATCTGGGACGATTCGACCGACGTGCAGTATCTCAGGGTCTATGTGCGCCAGCTCAGGCAGAAGATCGAAAAAACCCCCGACCAGCCGCGCTACATCACCACCGAAACCGGTGTCGGCTATCGGCTGCGTGTCGAGTGAAATAACCCGTCCGCCGGAACCTGCGTCAGCCGATGACCGCGAGCGGCCGATTTGCCGCCGCCGATGTCCGCAAGGCGGCGAGACAGCCAAGAATGCCGAGCGGCACGAAGGCAAGGAACAGCCAGCTCGCGACATCAGCGGCCGCGTCGTGGCTCAGGCCTTGCGAAAAACCGCTGGCATTGGCGACGATGCCGGCAAGGGCTGCACCCACGGCATAGCCGATGCGCTGCATGGTCGGCACCGCGGCCGAGGCGATGGTCTGCTCGTCGTTCGGGGCGGAGGCGACGATGACGCGGGTCAGGAACGGCCAGGAAATGCCGAAGCCGCCGCCCTGCAACAGGGCGCAGACCAGGATCAGCGGGATCGAGCCCAGCGGTATCGTGTAGGCGAAGCCGGCGATGCCCGCCGCGATCATCAGTGCGCCGCAGACGATGATCAGCCTTTCGCGCCGCGGCGGTGCGTTGGCGACGAGGATCGACAGGATCGACCAGGCGATCGATTCGGCGGCGATGATGTAGCCGGTGGTCAGCAGCGGAATGTCGTGCAGGCTGGTCAGCAGCAGCGGTCCGTAGACGCCGAAGGAGCAGGTCGCGATGGAAAAGGCGGCGACCATGGTCATGCCGGCGCCCACTGGCGTGCGCCACGAGAACAGCCGCGCCGGGAAAAGCCGGGAGCGCGGCTTCAGCGCGTCGATGTAGAAGAACAACGCCAGCCCGGCGAGGCCCAGCACGATCAGCAGCGAGGAACGCAACAGGGCGATGTCGACGCCGGCCGAGGCAATCAGCACCACGGCGATGGCAAGGCAGCCAAGCGCCATGAACGGGAAGGGCGGCGCCTTGCCGGCTCCGGTGCTGGGCCTTGTCGCTTCCGGTGTGTCGAGCACGAGGAAGCTTGCCAGCGCCATGGCGGTGCCGCCGAGAGTGAAGACGCCGAAGGCCCAGCGCCACGACAGCAATTCGGTCATAACAGCGCCGAGCAGGGGACCGCTGAAGGCAGCGACGCCCCAGATCGCCGACATGATGCCGAAAAGCTGCGGCCAGATGGCACGCGAAAACAGCCGCTCGACCGAGACGAAGGCCAGCGACACCAGCGCGCCGCCGCCCAGCCCCTCGATCAGACGGCCGGCCAGGAACAATTGCATCGAAGGCGAGGCGGCGCAGATCAGCGCCCCGGCAGCATAAAGAAGCGCCGCGACCACCATGTTGGTGCGCAGCGCCACATAGCTCACCAGCCGTCCGGCCGCGGCACCGGCGACGATGGCGCCGAGTTCGTAGATCGCCAGCGACCAGCCGACGAGTTGCACGCCGGCCAGTTCACCGACCATGGCCGGCATGACCGTCGCCACCATCGTCTCATTGGTGGCGTGCAGCAGGATGCCGAGGCTGATGAAGCAGAAGCGCGCGAGGTCGCCGCTCGCCCACAAGGCGCGCCAATCGACCTTCTTTGTGCTGATTTCAGTCATATCCATCCCTGCTTTGCATATCTTGCTGCAGCCGCATGGCACCAGAGGCCAGGGCGAGGCTTCCGGCAGGACCATGCGCGCCGCGTCGAGACGCGGCCTTGCTCGGGGCGGGTTTGTAGAACCTCAACCTCGGTTGAGCTCAAGCGATTTTTTCGAGACATGTTTGGGCCAGTGTCGTCCTGAACGGACCGCTGGCGATTAGTTCTCGGTGCTGCGCAGCTGGAACTGGCTGACGCCGATGGCGAGGTTGATGCCGGTCTGCGTCTGCAGGCTGAGCGGCTGCAGGGTGAAGGCCTGCGAGGAGCCGCCGACCAGCAGATTGGCGCCGGCGCCGACGGCGGCGGTCACTTCGGCGCTGGCGCCGACATAGTCACCCGCCAATGCGCCCGGCGCGTAGATGTTCTTCAGCGGCGTCAGCACCAGCCAGCGCATCACCGCCTGCTTGGTCGTGCCGATGTCGAGGCCATATTTGTTGACGGCGCCGAAATAGGCTTCCGGCGCGAAGCTCTTGTCGGCCGGGGTGAAGGTGCAGCTCAGATCCTTGCTCGAGCCGAAGATGAAGCCGGTGCCGCCTGATATGGCGCATTCAAGCGTGCCGAGCTCCACGCCCTGGTCTTGCGCCTGTGCCGTGCCGGCAAGCATGGTTGCGATCATGGCAGCGGCGATGGCTGTCCTCGGCATGGCGTCCCCCAAAAATCAAACGGCGCGGAACCATCCTATCCGGTTCCGCGCCGTAGAGTGAAGGGTCTGGAGCCGAGGCTCCAAACCTCTTATTTGAGCGAGTGGATCAGTTCCAGCGAGGTCACCGCCACGGCGAGGTTGACGCCGGTCTGCGCCTGGACGCTGAGCGGCTCCAGCATGAAGGCGCTGTCGAAGCCGCCGACCAGCAGGTTGGCGCCGCCGCCGGTCACGACGCTCGCCTCGGCGTTGACGCCGTAGTAGCTACCGGCAAGGTCGCCCGCGTCACGGTCGCGCGTCGCGGCAAAAACCGCCCAGACGAGCTGGCCCTGGTGCGTCTTGCCGACATCGACACCGAGCTTCGAGATGACGCCGGTATAAATTTCCGACGGCCCGTGATGATGGGGCCGGAAGACGCAGGACACGCCCTTGTTGGACGCAACGATATAGCCGGTGCCGCCATCGATGGTGCAGTCGAGCGTGCCGAGTTGCAGCCTGCCGGCGCTGGCCGGGGCGGCGGCGAATACGGTCGTTGCAAGGGCGGCGGCGCAGACGAGTTTCTTGATCATGGGAGGGTCCTTTCGCAGTCAGTCTTCAATAACGTCTCGGGTCCCGCGACCGTTCCGCTGAAAACTTGGCGCGAACAAGGCAAAGGTTAACGGCTTGCCACCGCGGTTAACACAGGGTTGCCGGTTTGATGGCGATCCGACGCGCCGCGTGTCCTTTCGGACACGCATATGATGCAGTGGGGCGCTTGGCGCGGGCCTGCGGAGTGTCAGCTGACGCGGGCGAGGCCGTCCTTGGCCGGCTGGTAGCTGGGGTTGAGGCGCACGGCCTCGCGATAGGCCTTCGCCGCCTTGGCCTTGTCGCCGCGCCGTTCGTAGATCAGCGCCTGGTTGGCCCAGGCCTCGGCGTTCTGGCCATCGAGCTTGATGGCCATATTGAAGTCGGAGAAGGCATTGTCCTCGTCGCCGGTCGCCAGATAGGAGAGGCCACGGCCGTTGTAGGGCTCGGCGGCATCCGGCGCCAGCGAGATGGCGGTCGAGAAATCCTCGATGGCGAATTTGTGCTGGCCCTGGCTCTGATAGATCAGGCCGCGATTGTGGTAGGCACGGGCGTCCGTCGTGTCGAGCTGGATCGCTTTCTGGAAGTCGTTGAAGGCATCCTGGGTGCGGCCCGCCTTGCGGTAGAGATTGCCGCGGCCGATATAGGCGGCGTCGTAATTGCCGTTGATCTGGATCGAGCGGTTGTAGTCCGCCAGCGCCGCTTCCTGGTTGCCGAGGAAGCGCTGGATCAGCGCGCGGTTCGAATAGGCCTGATAGAAATTCGGATTGAGCTGGATGGCCTGGTTGAAGTCCTTGAGCGCCGCCTGGTACTGGCCGCCGCGACCATAGGCCGAACCACGAACATTGTAGCCTTCGGGATCCTGGGGATTGCGCTGGATGACAGCGGACAGCGAGGAGATGTTCTCGCTCGACCCTTGCGCCTTGTCGATGTTGTTGAATTCGCCGGCCGGGCCCGATGTCTGGCAGCCGGCAAGTACCAGTCCGGAAAGCAGGGCCGCTGTCAGGGCGAAACCACGCAATGCGGTTCCGCGCTCCACGCTTGTTGCGTTCATGTCTGCCCTGTCCTCACTTGCGCCGTCGTTCAGGTCCGGTTCCCCCTCCGGGCCGGGTCACAATCAAAATAAAAGGGTGGCGGCGATTCCGCATCGCGCCACCCTGGTATCCTTCGAAAAGGACGAAATATTGGCGATAATCAGCGCGGCGGACGCGCTGCGCCGGCGGCACCGCCAGCAGCAACCGGACGCGGGGTCATCGGCAGCAGGCCTTCGCGCTGTGCGCGCTTGCGGGCCAGCTTGCGGGCGCGGCGAACAGCTTCGGCCTTTTCACGGGCGCGCTTCTCGGAAGGCTTCTCGTAGTGGCCGCGCATCTTCATTTCGCGGAAAATGCCTTCGCGCTGCATCTTCTTCTTCAGCGCGCGAAGCGCCTGATCAACGTTATTGTCGCGGACGAGTACCTGCACGGGCAATCCTGTCTTTCGGGTTTGATATCAACAGGCAAGCAGCCATAGCCACAAGCCTCCGCGGCGCTCGACACCACGAATTGTGGCGGCTGATAGCAGAATCAAGCCTCGCTGTCCACAGTCGAAATGACGGACGGCAGCCAAATTGCCACGGTCGCCTGGAGATAGGGCGCCGTTACGCCGTGGCCAGGTGCAACCGCTCGAAATCCTCGAAGAACTCACCGTAATCACAGGTGATCTCCTCGCCGACGGCGATATCCCGAGTCGCGGTGGCGCCGCCATAGCGCGAAAAATCGGTGTTCGGGGTCGCCGAATGGTTCATGAAGCGGCCATTGTCGACCTCATAGACCATGAAGCCGGGCTTGTCCGGGCTCGGATAGGCGTAACGGTCGAGCAGTTCCTTCAGGGGCGGCGAGGCCGCCTCGTATTTTTCCATCGGGATCAGCCGATCGAAATCCGGATCGAGGCGCCAGATCGAGGCGCCCTTGCGGATCGGCTCGGCGGCGAACATGCCGACGCCTTCGATTGCGCTCTGCGCGACATAGGTTCGGATCAGCATCATGGTTCCAGGACCCGTCTTGGCAAGAAGACCCGTTTCGACAGGAAACGGAATCGCCAAATCGCGCCGAAAAAGCAAGACCGGCGGCCTGCGTCACAACGACGAACAGGCCTGTTCGCCGTAAAAATCCTTCACGTCCGGTTGATCGACACGCCGCCATCGGCAAAAAGCGCGGTTCCCGTGGTGAAACTCGAGGCGTCGGAGGCCAGGTAAAGCGCGGAGCGGGCGATCTCTTGCGGTTGCGCCATGCGCTTCAGGGCATGGAGGCCCTCGACGAAGGCGCGTGCCTCGGGCGTGGTCGTCGTCGCGCCTGGTGTGTCGGTGCCGCCCGGCAGCAGCGCGTTGACGCGCAGTCCTTGCGGTCCGTATTCGGCGGCCAACACCTGCGTCAATCCGATCAGACCTGCCTTGGCGGCGGCGTAGGCGGCCATGCCCGGCATGCCGGCGGTGTAACCGACAAAGCTCGACGTGAAGATCAGTGAGCCGCCGCCGCGCTCCAGCATGGCTGGTATCTGATACTTCGCGCCGAGAAAGGCGCTGGTCAGATTGGTGTCCATCGTCCCGTGCCATGTCTGTGCCGACATGTCGGGGACTGGTCCCATCAGTCCGACAGAGCCGGCATTGTTCAACGCGATGTCGAGTCCACCGAAGCTGCCGACCGCCAGCTCGACGAGGGCTTTCGCGTAGGTCTCGTCGGTGACATCCCCGGCGAGAGCGACGGCCGTGCCGCCGGCATCCTCGATTTCGGCGGCGATCGCATCAAGCTCGGTTTGGCGGCGGGCGGAAATGACGAGCCTGGCGCCCTCCTCGGCGAACAGCTTGGCGGTGGCGCGGCCGATGCCGGAACTGGCACCGGTGACGATGGCGATCTTGTTGGAAAGTGCGAGCATGTCTGGGCATCCCTGTCCTTCGCGCCAGCCTTGCCGGCGATCGGATGCTTGATCGCAGGTTGGCGGGACAGCAGCCACCCGATACCTGCAGAGGTTGGTACCAACTATTGCCGCAGCAGCCATGCCAGACGGTCTAGCGAGAACGCGTAGCTGATGACGATCAGCACGGCCATGATGATGCCCGTGGCGGCATGGCCTGCCAGATGGAAACCCGCCGCGCCGCCGAACAGGACGACGAATTCCAGCGCCAGCCTGACTGCGCCCGGCACAGGCACCGGTGCCCGGCCTGAACGGCTCGGATCATTGAGGACCGCGAAGGTACCCCATGCCGCGGCCGCGGCGAGCGGCAGGGCAATAGCGAGGACCCAACGCCACGCTCCGTCCGAGAGACTCCAGCCTGCCATGCCGAGGCCAAGCAAAGCGGCAAGCTCCAGCAGGAAGCGCAATGTGAGATTCCACCAGGCGTTGCCCATCATCATCCTCCGAAATCCCCGGCAGGGAGAAGTGTGACTGAAGGCAATCAACAGAGCCAGGCGGGATACCTCTTTTTCAGCGCGGCGCAAAACGGCAAGCGCCGTCGCAAACAGCGCAAGGATAGCAGCGCTGTTTCGCTAGTGATACACCTCGCGCGCCGGGGCTTGATGATGAACGCCCGGCTGCCATTTGCGAGGCTGGACCGTGAAGAAATACTCTGTATTCGCCATCGCCCGCGAGGCCATGCGCGGCCACAAGGGCTGGGAGGAACAATGGTCCTCGCCTGAGCCTAAAAAGGAATACGACGTCATCATCGTCGGCGCCGGCGGCCATGGCCTGGCCACCGCCTATTATCTTGCCACGGTACATGGCATCACCAATGTCGCGGTGCTGGAAAAGGGTTGGCTGGGCGGCGGCAACACCGGGCGCAACACCACCATCATCCGTTCCAACTATCTCTATGACGAGAGCGCCGGCATTTACGACCATGCGCTGAAGCTGTGGGACGGGCTCTCCCAGGAGCTCAACTACAACGTCATGTATTCGGCGCGCGGCGTCATGATGCTGGCGCACAATGTGCACGACATTCAGGTGCTGAAGCGCCATGTCCACGCCAACCGGCTGAACGGCATCGACAATGAATGGCTGACGCCGGAGCAGGCCAAGGAATTCTGCCCGCCGCTCAACACCTCCAGTGACGCCCGCTATCCCGTCGTCGGGGCCGCCTTGCAGCGCCGCGGCGGAACGGCGCGCCATGACGCGGTCGCCTGGGGCTATGCGCGCGGCGCTTCGGCGCGCGGCGTCCATATCATCCAGAACTGCGAGGTCACCGGTGTCAAGCGGGCCGCCAATGGCGCGGTCATGGGCGTCGATACGACGCGCGGCTTCATCGGCGCCAAGAAAGTCGGCGTCGTCGCCGCCGGCCATTCCTCCGTCATCATG
>NZ_RZSJ01000099.1:0-13895 GCF_003998025.1 Mesorhizobium sp. M8A.F.Ca.ET.021.01.1.1 | reverse complement strand
GGGTCCGATGTGGCGAGCCGAGAACGGGTAGGGGGCAGCGGTCATGTCAACAAGTTCCTGATGTCAGGCGATATGGGCTTTGTAGGCGGCCTCATCCATGAGGCTGGCGAGCTGGCTTTCGTCGGCGAGCTTCATCTTCCATAGCCAGCCGGCGCCGGTCGCCGCCGAATTGACCAGTGATGGGTCGGAAGACAGCGTGCCGTTGGCCTCGGTGACTTCACCGTCGACCGGCGCGTAGACGTCGGAGGCCGCCTTGACGGATTCGACCACGACGGCGGTATCGCCCTTGGCGAGCTTCTTTCCCGTTTCCGGCAGTTCCACGAAGACGAGGTCGCCGAGCTGCTCCTGCGCATAATCGGTGATGCCGACGGTAGCGGTGCCGCCTTCGACGCGGAGCCATTCGTGGTCTGATGTGAAATAGGTTGTTGCCATGGAATTCATCCTTTGCGGTAGCGATGAGGGGTGAAGGGCAGGGAACTGATTTCGACTGGGATCTTCGTGCCGCGCACATCGGCGAAAACTCGCGTTCCCGTCTTTGCCAACGATGTGGTGACATAGCCCATGGCCACGGGATGGCCGGCGGACGGGCCGAAGCCGCCCGAGGTGACATGGCCGACCGGGTTGCCGTCGGCGTCGAATAGCGCCGCGCCCGCGCGTACCGGCTGGCGGCCTTCGGGCTTCAACCCAACGCGCTTTTGCGCCGGGCCCCGCTCCACGGCGGCGCGCAAGGCGTCGGCACCGATAAAGGCGCCGGAAGCCCTGGTATCCCTTGGGATTGCCCACATCAGCGCCGCCGCGGCCGGGTCGGTCTCCGGTGTGATGTCCTGGCCGTGCAGGCAGAGGCCGGCTTCGAGCCGAAGGCTGTCGCGCGCGGCAAGGCCGATCCAGAGCACGCGCTCGTCCTCGAGCAGTTTGGCGACCAGGTCCCGTGCGTCCGCCTCCGGCAGGCCGATCTCGAAACCGTCCTCGCCGGTATAGCCCGACCGGCTCATGAACCAGTTTTTCCGTGGCTCGACGCCGTGCATGAACAGCAGCGAGCCGGTCTCGATGCCTGCGCGGGAAAGGGCGGCCCAGGCTTCAGGGCCCTGGATGGCCAGGAACACACGGTCGAGCGGCTCGACCTGCACATCGAAATCAGCCGCCAGCGCGCGCAGATGCTTTTCATCGGCGATGGCGTTGCCGGCATTGGCGACGACCATGAAGCGGTCGTCGCCAAGTCGGGTGACGATCAGATCGTCGAGAATGCCGCCTGCCTCATTCAGGAAGAACGTCAGTTTGGACTGCGAAATCTCGAGCGTGCCGGCGTCCAGCGGGCAAGCGCGGCTCAACAGCGCAGCCGCTTCCGGCCCGCCGACCTCGAACAGCTTCATATGCGAGATGTCGAACAGCCCCACATGTTCGCGGGTGTGAAGATGCTCCTTCATGACGCCGGCCGGATAGGTCAACGGCATCGACCAGCCGGCAAAGGCGCCGAAGCGCGCACCGGCGGCTGTATGGATGTCTTCGAGGGGAAGGTGTTTGTCGTCGCCCGTCATGTCGTCTCCAGAGTCGCACGCAATCGGTCGCTGATGGCGACCAGTCCGTGCCCCTCTGTCTGAAGCCTGAGAGACTCGCGCAGCCGGAACTCTGTCAGCGGCGCTTACACCTTCGGCGCGGGGGCAAGCCCCGACTTTCCAGAGTGTCTTTCCCGTCTACGGTTCTTTTGCCTGAGAGATTTCGGGCGATTTCCCCTTCGGCGGCAGCTCTCGCTGCTCTCTCCCGCAAACAGGTAGGACTCAAACCCTGAGCCCTCGACGCGCCATCCATAGCCCGTCGGCGACACCTTGTCACCTCCCAGCGACATCTAAGCGCGTCCCGCGCTTTAGATCTTTGTTGATGCATGTCGTTCTCCCAAAACCGCTGCACACTTTTGGTCGACATTGATCTCACAAGTCTTCGCTAACCACGCCATTTGGCGGTTTTTCAAGACACTCCTGATATAGCAGGCAGATGTGACGCGTTGGGCGGACGGGGACGACAGATGGGCGAATTGATCATGAGCGCTCCGGTGGCGGGGCTGACGTCGAAGAACCGGATTGCTGCGGAGGATGTCGTGATGCTGCGCCGCGACGTGTTCGCCGACGGCGTGGTGAGCCGCGGCGAAGCCGAGGCCTTGTTCGCGCTCGACCAGACGGCGCGAGACAAATGCGCGGAATGGGCACCGTTCTTCGTCGAGGCGGTCACCGACTACATCGTCCACCAGGAAAAGCCCTCTGGCTATATTTCGCAGGAAAATGCCGATTGGCTGGTCCGCACGATTTCGCGCGACGGCATGGTCGACAGCCGGACCGAACTCCAATTGCTCGTTCACGTCCTGGAAGAGGCGAAATCCTCGCCGGGCCGGCTTTGTGTCTACGCGCTGGAGCAGGTCGCCAATGCCGTCGTCGACGGCAAGGGACCGCTGATGCTGGGCGGTGCGCTGGTGCCTGGATTGATCGCCAAAGCGGAAGTCGAGCTTCTGCGCCGTATCCTCCATGCCCATGGCGGCGACGGCAACATCGCCATCACCCGGGCCGAGGCCGAGGTGCTTTTCAGGATCAACGAGCGGACAGCCCAGGCCAACAACGATCCGTCCTGGAACGATCTGTTCGTCAAGGCTATCGCCAATTTCGTCATGTGCTCGGCCGGTTACGAAGCGCCCACCCGCGAGGTGGCGCTGCGCCACGAAACCTTCCTCGATCACGCGGGCCCGGAATTCGGCGGTTTCTTCAGCCGCATGGTCTCCGGTGGCCTCGCCGGCATCATCGAGGCCTATCGGTCGCCGGATGACATAGAGACCGAATGGGAGGCGAAGAACAGGGCCGCCGAGGCGCTGGCCCGCCGTGCCGAGACGATCGATGCCGGTGAAGCCGGCTGGCTGGTCGGACATATCGGGGTGAACCGGCCTCTGTACGAGAATGAGCGTGCACTGCTGACCTTGATCAAGCATGCCTCGCCGGAAATCCATCCGGCACTGAAGCCGTTGCTCGACAAGGTGGCCTAAGCAGCGCCGGCCGCCGCGACCGTTTTACACAGGATGATGTTGGAATGGCCTTCGGGCCATTCCGCCAGTTCGGCCATGCGCTCGAAGCCGGCCTTTTCATACAGGCCTGGTGCCTGGAAGTCGTGGCTGGAGACCCAGATCGTCTTGACGCCGCGATCGGCGGCCTCGGCGACAAAAGCGTCGAGCAATTGCCTTGCGTAGCCGCGGCCTCGGTAAGCCTCGTCAATCCACATCAATGTGAGCTCGCACGTGCCCGCCCAGGAATAGCCGGCGGCTACTCCGATCGCGTGTCCCGCATCATCACGGATGACAAAGGCCAGTTCCCGGTCGTCGTCGCGGTCCGTCATACGCCGGTTGTCGCGATGGAGACGCTCCTCGAGCGAACTCAACTCGATGGGCGACAGATCGTGCTCGGCCTCTATGCGGGCGGCCATCAAATCCCGCCGTACCAGTCGTAGCCGTTGTCCTCCCAATAGCCGCCGCGGCCGCCGCCAATATTGGCGAAGCCGTCGACCAGTTCGATCTTGTAGAGATATTTCGGCATCTTGTAGCCGAGCTGGCGCTCGACACGGACGCGCAGCGGCGCGCCGTTCTCTACCGGCAGCGGCTTGCTGTTCAGGCCATAGGCAAGGATGGTCTGGGGATGGCGGGCATCGATCAGGTCGATCGTCCCGTAATATTTGATGTCGCCCGACAGGCTGCGGTCGATCGTGTCGAGGCAGTGGAACATGACATAGCGCGCCTGCGGCTTGACCACCGCCTGGTCGAGCAGCAGCGACAGCGGCGTGCCGGTCCATTTGGCGATGCAGCTCCAGCCCTCGACGCAGTCATGGCGCGTGATCTGGGTGCGGCTCGGCATGTTCATGAGCTGCTCGCGGGTGAGCGACAGCGGCTTTTCGACGAGGCCTGAAACCTCTAGGCGCCAATCGGCGAAGTTGTTGGCGAGCAGGGCCTTGTATGCGTCGTCATCCGGCGCGGTGACGCCGTTCGGCCGCATTGGCTGACGAATATCGGCTTCAGTGAATTCCGGCGCCAGCGAACTGCCACCGCCCAGCAACCGTTGTGCCCTGTGGGTCAGGCCATTGGCGTTTTCGAGGAAACCGCGCAGGCCGCTGCCGATGCTGAGCTGGCTGTCGAAGGCGTCGCAACCCGACAGCATGATGCCGGAAGCGCCAAGGCTGGCGGCGGTGAGGAATTTCCGGCGGCTGATCTCGAATTTTGCCATGTCAGGCACTCCTCTCGGATGTGTTGTCGTCATGCGCGGGAGGATCGGTGCGGTACCAGCCGGTGATGATCGAACGCAGCTCATTGATCGGGCCGGAGGCCAGAATCATCAGGATGTGAATGATGAAGAAGGCAACCAGCAGAGCCATGACGGTGAAATGAATAGTGCGTGCCGTCTGCCGCCCGCCGAGCAGATCGTTGAGGAAGGGCAGCACCGAATCCATGCTCGGCGACATGGCGAGGCCCGTGATAATCATCAGAGGCAAGAGCACGAACAGCACGCCGCCATAGGCCATTTTCTGCAATGTGTTGTATTCGCGCGTGTGGTGGAATTTGAGCCTGGCGTGATTGGCGATGTCCTGTGGCAAGCGTTTGAGGTCATCCAGGCGCGGCGCCAGATCGCGGCGGATGTGGCCGTTGATCAGGCCGGCGACCAGCCAGACCAGCAAAGTCGCAGTCAGGATCCAGGCAAAGAAGAAATGGATCACACGGGCGGTGCCGAGGTCATAGTAGGAGGGGATCGTCGCCCAGGATGGGAAACCGCGCGCCGTCTCGTTACCGGCAGGACCCGACCAACCGAGGACGCCTGTCGTGTCGAAGCGGTGCCCGAAGATTTCGGTGTAACCGCGCGGACCGGCATTGGTGTTTTCGGCGCCTATGGCGAAAATGGTGTTGCTGTAGCCGAAGCCGGATTGCTTGCCGATGTAGAGCTGCGGCCGGGCATTGAAAATCTGCAGGCCGGATAGCAGCATGAAAAACAATGAGATGGCCCAGAGCCAGTGTGTCAGCCGCGTCCATCGCGACTGCCGGTAGATCAATGTTTTCTCTTTTGAAGCGGGGACACCCGGTCCAATTTCGGATTGGCTTCTGGCAACCGATTCCATCTTGTCTGGTCTCCCGGCCTTGCGGCTTGGCCTACGTGTTCATTGTCCTCCTGATACGTCGCGATCCAAACCGATGTTTCATCCGATCACGGATTTATTACGGACCGCCCAGGCTGACGGCGAGATTGACGGCCGCGGCCACGATGACGGTGTTGAAGAAGAACGACAGGACCGAGTGGACAAGCACGACACAACGCATGTGCGTCGTGGAAATGTTTGTGTCGGCGGTCTGTGCCGTCATGCCGATGACGGTCGAGAAATAGAGGAAATCCCAGCCCTCGGGGCGTTTGTCGCCCGGGAACAGCAGACCGCCGACCGGGATTTTCTTGTTGGTCTCGGCGTCGACCGCATCGCCGTCCATCCAGTAGACATGGGCATAGTGGAGCGCCGCCATGGCATGGATGGTGAACCAGCCGAGCGGGATCGACAGCAGCGCGAAGCCGAGTTGGATCGGGTGATCCCCATCTTTCCGATTGATCAGCAGGAACAAGGAGACAACGGCAAAGCCGACGACAACGAGCGTCACCGCGAAGATGACCAGCACCGGCTGATCGGTGGCGCGTGCATTCTTGCTGAGATACTTGCCGGTGAGTTTGGGCATCTGGCTGACGACAAGAACGACGTAAGCGGCAAAAAATGCGTTGGCGCCGATCGAATAGGCGAGCGGGGCGTGCAGCAGCAACGCCACAAGCAGCGCAAACGCACCGAGACACGCCGATACCGCAAACAGCATGTGGCGCTGCATGGGTTTCTCGATCGGGGTTTCGGCGGCCATGGCGGTCTCCACCTGGATGGCGCTTTGTTGCTAGTCCGGTGTGGCGGATTTCAGCGCGCGCCGCAAGATACGGTCGAGTTCGCCGAGGAAGCGCGAGCGGTCCTGCGGCGCGAAGGAGGCATTGTAGCCCTTGCTTTCGCCGGTTTCGCGCAGATGCTGCTTGAGGTCCCGCATCGCTACCGCCATGCCGATCGTTTCCGGTGTGAAGGGCCGCCCGGTCGGTCCCAGCACATGCGCGCCGAGCGCCACCGTGCGGGCAGCAAGCGGAATGTCCGCCGTCACCACGATGTCGTTAGGCTTCGCGTTCTCGACGATCCAGTCGTCGGCGGCGTCGGCGCCCTTGGACACCACGACATTGCGGATCATGGGGTCGCGGGAGGGACGCAGCCCGCCATTGGAAACGTAAGTGACGATGACGCCATGGCGTCCGGCGACCTTTTCGACCTCGGCCTTGACCGGGCAGGCATCGGCGTCGACGTAGATGGCTGGTGCGGGCATTGTCTCTCCAGAAACAAGCAGGGGCCGGAAACGCATCCGGCCCCATACCTGAATTGTCACAGTTGTCAGGCGGGCAGCGCGCCGGACTTCTTCGCCGTCCAGGTGGCGATGTAATCCATCAGGCCCGGATTGAGGCAGTCATAAGGCTCCAGCCCGATTGTCTTCAGCCGGGCCCGGATGCCGTCCATACGCTTGGGGTCGACGCCCGATTCGATGATCGACGAGACGAAGGCGGTGAAGCCCGGTGGCGACCAGCCATCCTCCTCGAAGCGCTCGGGATGGATGAAGGACAGGCCCTTGAATGGATGGTCGCGCTCGACCGGCCCATGCATGTGGACGCCGCAGCCGGTGCAGGCATGGCGCTGGATCAGCGCAGAGGGGTCGACCACTTTGAGCTTGTCACCATTCTCGGTGACCGTGACGTCGCCCGTGCCGGCCACCGCAACCACGGAGAATATCGCGCCGTCAGGCTTCCAGCATTTGGTGCAGCCGCAGGCATGGTTGTGGGCGATCTGTCCCTTGACCTTTACCTTGACCGGCTTGCTGGTGCAGGCGCAGACCAGCGTGCCGCCGGCAAAGCTCGCGCTTTCCCTTGGCAGGCCATTGTCGATTTTCGGATGCAGTTTCTCAGGCATTTCATTCCTCCCTGTTTGTCATCTCGACTATGTCTCGATGACGACCTCATTTTCCATGAAGTGCAGCTTCAGCAGGCGATGTACTTCGGTGAGACTCCTCCTTAGAAAATGTCCATGCACGAGGTAAGCGACCTGATCATGCGCCCGATCGATCTCCTCCAGATTGATCGTGACGCGCTTTTCTTCCCGAAAGCTGCGCCAAAGATCCTCACCAAAGTTCCGTATTCGATGGATCGTCGACTTCTCAGGGTCGACGAAGCGAATTCGAACCTCCTTCAATAAACCACCACGCTCCTGATCGACTTGCCCTCATGCATGAGGTCGAAACCCCTGTTGATGTCCTCGAGCTTCAGCGTATGGGTGATCATCGGATCGATCTGGATCTTGCCGTCCATGTACCAGTCGACGATCTTGGGCACGTCGGTGCGGCCACGCGCGCCGCCGAAGGCGGTGCCCATCCAGCTGCGGCCGGTGACCAGCTGGAACGGTCTTGTCGAAATCTCCTGGCCAGCGCCGGCGACGCCGATGACGACCGATTTGCCCCAGCCGCGATGCGAAGCCTCCAGCGCCTGGCGCATCACCTTGGTGTTGCCGGTGCAGTCGAAGGTGTAGTCGGCGCCACCGATCTGGTCGGCGCCGCGCTTGGTCATGTTGACGAGGTGAGGGACGATGTCGCCGTCGATCTCCTTCGGATTGACGAAATGCGTCATGCCGAAGCGCTCGCCCCAGGCCTTCTTGTCGTTGTTCAGGTCGACGCCGATGATCATGTCGGCGCCGGCAAGCTTCAGGCCCTGGATGACGTTGAGGCCGATGCCGCCGAGGCCGAAGACCACTGCGGTGGCACCTTGCTCGACCTTGGCGGTGTTGATGACCGCGCCGATGCCGGTGGTGACGCCACAGCCGATGTAGCAGATCTTGTCGAAAGGAGCGTCGGGATTGACCTTGGCGAGCGCGATCTCGGGCAGCACGGTGAAGTTGGAGAAGGTCGAGCAGCCCATATAGTGGAAGATCTTGTCCTTGCCGATCGAGAAGCGCGACGAGCCGTCCGGCATCAGGCCTTGCCCCTGGGTGGCGCGGATGGCGGTGCACAGATTGGTCTTGCGCGACAGGCAGGACGGGCACTGCCGGCATTCGGGCGTGTAGAGCGGGATGACATGGTCGCCCTTCTTGACGGAGGTGACGCCCTTGCCGACATCGACCACCACGCCGGCGCCTTCATGGCCGAGAATGGCCGGAAAGATGCCTTCGGGATCGGCGCCCGAGAGCGTGAATTCGTCGGTGTGGCAGATGCCGGTCGCCTTGATCTCGACAAGCACCTCGCCATCGCGCGGTCCCTCGAGGCTGAACGCAGCAGGAAGCCAGGCACATTTCTGCATCGGAACGAGGCTGCCTGGCCAGCGGAGCGCCCGAAGGTCTATGCAGTCGCCGAAGGCGCGTTCGTTCAGCTCACACGGCGCTGGCCTCGTAAAGTTCGATCGGGAGTCCGTCCGGATCGGCGATGAAGGTAAACAAGCGCCCAGTGTAGGGGTCTGTTCGGATTGGCTCCACGTCAACGTCTCGCGACCGAAGCAGCTCGGCAGTTGCCTCGACCGACGCGACCACGAAGGCAATATGTCTTAATCCGCAGGCCTCGGGCCTGCTGGGCCGACTCGGCGGATCCGGGAAACTGAACAATTCGATCTGGACGAGGCCATGACGCAAGTCGCACTTCCAAGACCGCCTTTCGGGGCGCCACTTTTCGGCGAGAATGACGAAACCAAGCTTGCTCGTGTAGAACTGCTTGGACGTCTCATAGTCGCTGCAGATGATTGCGACATGGTGGACAGCCAGGAGCATCACATTGGCCTCGCGTAAGCGTCGATAACGCGTCGCAGGCAGAATCGCATCGGTATGCCTTGGGCGCAACTACGAGCCGACACCGGTCTTGCCTTACGTCATTGAAGCAAAAAAGTGGGGACGTAAACCGCGGCTCGCGCTGGACTACGGGCACGGCCGGATAAGAACAGGTGTGATGGCGGCGAAGGTCACAGCGCGTTCAGAGGCCCTCGGGGCACCGAATAGCATCGTTCCCCCTTCGAAGACGTCATCCTTTCTCCCATGATGCAAATCCGCCTAAAGTAGATGCTGAACTAGTGCCTTTTAGAAGGACGTTATCATGAGACCGTATTCGACTACTCGTCGTCCGATCACTTCGGAGCGCATCGGACGGGCTCTCGACCGCGTTGCCGAAATCGTCGCCCAAGGCGACCAAGGTGAGGCATTGCGTCCGCTATACGATTACCTGGACGGCGCTATGCAGGATCTTCGGACGAAGGACAAACGCCTCGCGGCAGTACGCGAGCGATTCACACGATCTAAGGGTTGAATTAGGGCGCGACCTTCGGCCTAGTAGCGGTCACTGATGGTCGCCCCGAAGCTAGCCCAGCTTGAGCATTCTTCACGTCAGGACAATCCCTTAAAGATTGAGGATCGGCCAGCAGCGAGAAGCTCATCTGGTGGCCCGGTTGGCTTAGATCTATTCCAACACCAAGATAATGTTTTTATTTATCTTTTTAGCTTCTTTATCGGAAATTTGTATCACAATATGTAGCACTTCGAGGCAACTTTTTGCCCTTGGTGCGGCCGGAGCCCGACGCCATAGAGCAACATCGCTGGTGGGCGCGGAGGAGGTACGAAAACCGTTGATTTATTGGGCTTTCGTGGGACAAAATCCGAAATCTTCCCGCATCGTTCCGTATGGTTGCGTGACCGCCTAAAAGTCGAAGGAATGATTCCCTGTGCGAGCTGCGAAAGTGGGATGATGCCTGCTCGACTGTCCTAGTCCAGCCAGGCCACTGATCTAACTGGGTTTTTTCTTGTTTTGAGCTTCGAAGCCCTGCGCGCAAGCCGTCAGAGCCCTAAAGTATTGATTTTAAAAGGATATCCTCAACGACAAGAGACCAGCCTCCCTAAATCCTGTGTCTCGAAAAGTGCCGTCGCCCAAGGCTGGGGCAGCGGCGACGGCCCGCGTCCTCGGCTGACCTTATCCGAGAGTTTGACTGGCGAGGGCAAATGTCATCGGTGTGGCTGCACCGCCGACCGAAAAATCGGCGAGGCGTTTGCCGATCGACATGGTCAGCACGGTGTCATAGACCGGCATTCCGCTGTGCGCTAGAAAGGCGGCGAATTCGCCGTCTTTCATATGGGTATCGACTCTGAGGAAAGACCCGGAATGGCCGGCCACATGCGGTTGGACGATCGCCACAGCGTCGGCGTCGCTCTCCGCCACGACAGGTCCCACGACATGGCCTCGCCCGAACGGCCGGCAGAGCGCGAAAGCACTGAGCGTGTCGCCCTTGAAAAGGCCATAGCCGACCGAGTGCGCGAAAAGCTTTTCGATGAGCGCCTCACGCCTCACACCAAATCCCGCCGCGTCGAGCGCGATGACGGCGTGGATATCTTTCGCGTCCAGAGTCCGGATGTCGCCCCGCGTCCCGGATCCGGCCATCGTTGGCGCGCGGGCTATGCCTTGGCATTGATAGACGGTCTTTTCCGGCTGGAAGTCGAGCGAGAGATAGAGCCGCTTTGCGGCCCGGGTTGCATTAAGCCGCAGATCACGCCCGGTGACCTCGTCGAATATCCGTTTCATCAGCCATTGCGCCGCGCCCAGCGTCTGCAGGCGCGGCGAGGTAATGACCATGCCGACGGTCGCGAAATCGGCGCCATGTCTGAACCACATGGCCGAGCCGAGAACGCGCCCTATCTCGTCGAGCACCACGAAACCCTCACCCACGTCGCGCAGGAATTGCCAGTCCTCGGCCCGGTGCGGCCAATTCACCGACAGCGAGAGCGCGTGCAACCGGTCCAGGTCGACGTCTTCGATGCCGCTGACGCGCATCGAGAAGGCATCGATTTTCAAGCTTTCGGACGGCTTCAATTCCATGCCTCTGAAACCATTGCCGCTATGGAGAGGTCCACAACGGCCACTCCTGCCCCGCCGACGCTAAACAATCGGACCGATATGATCTGTTCGAAAGCCACGCGCCAACGCAAGATTCAACTGAAACACTTCCGCTTTCGGCACGCAATCGCGAAGGAACGCGCACATTGTTGAGCGTATCGGCCCGACGAACCGGAGTGCCAAATGCCCAAACCCAGAATATTTTGAGGTCTGGAATGGACGTCTTCGACATAATCGGCCGTCTCATCGCCTTTCCATCCGTGGCCGGCAAGCCGAACGGCGACATTGCCAGCTGGATCGAGTCCTACCTGTCGGAACAGGGAGCGACGGTCACCCTGCTTCCGGGGCCGGAAGGCGACCGCTCCAATCTCTTCGCGACGATCGGTCCTGCCGACGTCCCCGGGTATATCCTCTCGGGCCATATGGACGTTGTCCCCGCCGGCGAGCCGCAGTGGAGTTCGTCCCCTTTCGCGTTGCGCCGCGACGGCGAGCGGCTCTACGGACGCGGCACCAGCGATATGAAGGGGTTCCTTGCCGCTACGTTGGCAGCGGTGCCTGCTCTGTCGCGGCTGCGCCTCGCCAGGCCGATCCATTTCGCGTTCTCTTACGATGAGGAGATCGGCTGCCGCGGCGTGCCGCACCTCATCGCCCGCCTTCCCGAATTCTGCGCCAAGCCGCTCGGCGTCATCGTCGGCGAGCCGAGCGGCATGCGCGCCGTGCGCGGCCACAAGGGCAAGGCGGCCGCCCGTATCACCATCAAGGGGCGTTCCGGTCATTCCTCCCGGCCCGATCTCGGGCTCAACGCCATCCATGCGATGTCCGAGGCACTGAACGCGGCCGTCAGCGAGGCCGAACGGCTTACACATGGCCCGTTCGATCCAACCTTCGAGCCAGCCTATTCTTCGCTGCAGGCCGGCGTGATCGCTGGCGGACATCAGGTCAACATCATCCCCGACAGCTCGACGCTGGACCTGGAGGCGCGCGCCATACCGGGCGTCGATCCGGCGAGCCTGCTCGCGCCGGTCAAAGCGCGGGCCGAGGCGCTTGCCGCCAAGGGGTATCTGGTCGAGTGGACGCCGATGAGCGCCTATCCAGCGCTGTCGCTGCCGCAGGACGCAGCACTGGCGGCGCTGCTGGGTGAGTTGACGGGCGAGGCACCGCTTGCCGCCGTCAGCTATGGCACCGAGGCCGGGCTCTACCAGGCCGCCGGCCTGGATGCGATCATCTGCGGTCCCGGCGATATCGGCCGCGCCCACAAGCCGGACGAATATATTCTCGCCGGCGAACTCACCGCCTGCCAGCGCATGATCGAAGCGCTGGCTGCGCGTTGCGCGGGTTGAAGGGAAGCCTGGATGACATTCCTGTTCAATTCCGATGCGCGACGCGCTGCAATATTTGCAGATGCGTTTACCCAGGACTTGCCGGACGTTGCCTTCGCCACGGATGCCGCAACGGTCGATCCCAACGCCGTGCGCTACCTCATCACCTGGACCGTGCCGGATAATCTCGCCCGCTACAATAACCTGGAAATCCTGTTTTCGATTGGCGCGGGCGTCGACCAGTTCCGCTTTGATGCGGTGCCCGCGACGGTGAAGATCGTGCGCATGGTCGAAGAAGGCATCGTGCGCATGATGCAGGAATATGTGACGCTGGCCGTGCTCGCCTTGCACCGCAACCTGCCCGCCTATCTGGCGCAGCAGCGGGCCGGCGAATGGCTGGACATTCCGCAGATCCAGGCCGGGTCGCGCCGGATCGGCGTGCTCGGCCTCGGCCAACTCGGCCAGGCGGTTCTCGAACGGCTAAAACCGTTCGGCTTCCCGCTCGCCGGCTGGAGCCGTTCGCCGCGCCAGATCGACGGCGTGACCTGCCACCACGGCGAGGTTGGGCTGGAGGCGATGCTGGCGGCCAGCGACATATTGATCTGCCTGCTGCCGCTGACCGAAGACACGCGCGGATTTCTCAATGCCGGTCTGTTCGCAAAGCTACCGCAAGGCGCGGCCCTCGTTCATACGGGCCGGGGGCCGCAGCTCGACCATCAAGCGCTGGTCGCCGCGCTCGACAGCGGCCAGCTCTCGGCGGCGATGATCGATGTGACCGATCCCGAACCCCTGCCCCCGGACCATCCGCTCTGGTCGCATCCGAAGATCATCCTCACCCCGCATGTCGCCAGCGTCACCCAGCCCGTGACCGCGGCACGCGCCGTCATCGACAACATCCGGCGCCACCGTGCCGGCCTTGAGCCGATTGGGCTTGTCGACCGGTCGCGCGGCTATTGAAATCCAACCAGAAAGGCCATCCCTTGTCCCTGCTCAAGACCGTCGATACCAACCCAGCCTTTTCGCCGCGCGAATCCAGGTCGCTGCCAGAGCGGCTGATTGCCGGCGACCCAGCCTTCAAGACCTGGGCGCAGGATGTCGCCAAGGACGATCTCGTCCATACCGGCGTCTGGGAGGCGACGCCGGGTGAGACGCGCTCGATCAAGGGCGAGACTTTCGAGTTCTGCCACATTCTCTCCGGCGTGATCGAGATCATACCGGACGCCGGCGAGAGGGTGACCTACCGCGCCGGCGACAGCTTCGTCATGAAGCCCGGCTTCACCGGTGTCTGGAGGACCATCGAAACGGTGCGCAAGATCTACGTGACCGTCGGATAGCGAGGCACGTCGTCGCGCGGAAGATTTTGCCGTCCCTCGTGCCTGGCACGCAACATTCGTCGGTGGCGGAACGCCGAACAGCGCATGCTGCGTGGCGCCACGCGCTAGGCTCCAGCCGGTGCCGCAGAGTGGTTGTCGATGAGCCTGAGCTTCGATCCCGATACAATTCCCCTCCCCGTCGGCCATTTCATCGGCGGGGAACTGATCCCGGCCGGGGGCGTGATCGGGATGCGTCGCCCGTCGGACGGCAAATCCTATACGGAC
>NZ_RZSJ01000999.1:0-963 GCF_003998025.1 Mesorhizobium sp. M8A.F.Ca.ET.021.01.1.1 | reverse complement strand
CGTCACTGCTCATCGACCTGAAGTTCGGCGACGTAAAAGGCGTGCCCGAGCTGCCGACGCTCGTCAAGGACCGGCCGATCCGCGCCGACAACGGCAACGCCGTCGTCATGAAGTTCAATAAGTTCCGCCATTTTCACATGCCCACCGACGCCGTCGTCTTCACCGACAAACGCCCGGCTGTGGTCTGGCGCGGCGACCTCAACAATCCGATCCGGACACGGTTCCTGGATGTCGCGCGCGACTTGCCGTTCTGCGACGTCGGTTCGCACAAGCGCAATGCACCGGCTGCGTACAGCAAGCCCTTCCTCAGCATCAGCCAGCACCTGCGCTATCGCTACATCGTCTCGTTGGAGGGCAATGACGTGGCGACCAACCTCAAATGGATCATGAACTCCAACTCGCTCTGTCTGATGCCGCCGCCGACCTACGAGACATGGTTTGGCGAGAGCCAGCTCGAGGCTGGAGTCCACTATGCGCCGCTCGACCCGGACTTCTCCGATCTCCGTGAAAAGGTAGATTATTTCGAACGGCATCCGGCCGCGGCGGAGCGCATCATCGCCACGGCCAATGCCTACTGCCGCAAATTTTCCAATGAACTGGACGAGCAGGCGATCTCGCTGCTCGTCCTCTACAAATATTTCGTGCTCGGCGGCCAGATCGAACCCGATCCCGAACTCTGGCGGTTCATCGAGAGCTAGCTCTCGCTCTCGACCTGACGCTGATCAGATATCGCTGCGGTCGAGAACCAGATCGGCGGGGCCGAAACGATCCTTCGCTGTCAGTTGCTGGTGCCAGTAGGGGTAGAGCAGGGGCGGCCGGCTTACGGCGTCGAGACGCTGGCGTTCCTCGGTGCCGAGCTCCAGGGCGGCGGCCGCGAGATTGTCCTTCAGCTGGACGTCATTGCGGGCGCCGATCACCAGCGAGGAGACGGCAGGGCGGCCGAGCAGCCAGGCGAGCGCCACC
>NZ_RZSJ01000998.1:0-965 GCF_003998025.1 Mesorhizobium sp. M8A.F.Ca.ET.021.01.1.1 | reverse complement strand
GGCTCGCTGGTCGGCCCGCTGCTCGGCGGCGTGCTGCCGCCGGTAATCGGCATTCGCGCCACCTTCCTGTTGTCGGGCGGCGTGATCTTCCTCGCCTTCCTGGCGACGACGTTCCTCATCAAGGAGAGCCCGCGCCCAAGGCCGGCCGAGGCCGCGCCGGCGGCAAAGCCGAAAAGCGGCTGGTCTCAGATCCCGGACAAGCGCCCGGTCGTGGCCATGCTGACCACCGGCATGCTGCTCGCCTTCGCCACAATGTCGATCGAGCCGATCATCACCGTCTATGTGCAGCAGCTCATCGAGGACCAGGGCCGGGTGACGCTCGTCGCCGGCGTTGTGATGTCGGCGGCCGCGCTCGGCACCATCCTGTCGGCATCCTGGCTCGGCAAGCTCGCGGACCGGATCGGACACTGGAACGTTGTCGTGGGAGCGCTGGCCGTCTCGGCGCTGCTGCTCATCCCGCAGGCTTTTGTCACCAACAGCTGGCAGCTTATCGGCCTGCGTTTCCTGATGGGCCTGGCGTTGGGCGGTCTCCTGCCCTGCATCACCAGTGTCATCAGGCACAATATCCCCGACGGCGTTGGCGGCAACGTGCTTGGCCTGGCGATCTCGGCGCAATATGTCGGGCAGGTCGCGGGACCGCTGGCCGGCGGTTTTGTCGGCGGCCATTTCGGCATGCCGTCGGTGTTTCTCGGCACATCGGTGCTGATGGCCCTCGGTGCCGTCTACAACTGGATTGTCCAGTTGCGGCGGACGCGGCATATGGCGCTGGAAGCGGGCAAGCCCTGACGCTTGGCCGACCTGCAAAAAGAAAGAGCACGCCGACCATGAACCTCGCCGATCCAAACGGCAGCCGCCTCCTCGTGCTTGCCGGCGGCCTCGTCGGCGCCGCGGGCGTGGCGCTGTCGGCAGCGGCGGCGCACCGTGGCGGCGCTTTCACCGGCACGGCCGCCTCGTTCCTCCTGATG
>NZ_RZSJ01000997.1:0-967 GCF_003998025.1 Mesorhizobium sp. M8A.F.Ca.ET.021.01.1.1 | reverse complement strand
CGGCGAGGGGGCCGCGCCGCTCGGCCGGCAGCGCGGTCGCCTCGCCGGCGAGGATGTCGAAGGCGAGCGTCAGCAGTGCGTCGCCGGCAAGTATCGCGGTTGCCTCGTCGAAGGCCTTGTGCACGGTCGGCTGGCCGCGGCGCAGGTCGTCGTCGTCCATCGCCGGCAAGTCATCATGGATCAGCGAATAGCAATGCACGCATTCAAGTGCGGCCGCGACGCGCAGCGCCGCTTCGCCATCGGCGGAAAACAAGGCAGCACTTTCCATGACCAGGAAGGGGCGCAGGCGTTTGCCGCCGTTCAGCACGCCATGGCGCATCGCCGCCATCAGGCGATCGGGCCTCGCGATCTCGCCCGAAAGCGGGCGGTCGTCGAGCAACCGACGCAGCATCACCTCGACGGCGGCCGCGCGTCTGATGAGCGCCATTTCGAACGCCATTTCGTCGTCATTCGTCATGGCCGGGACCGGTAGCCGACACTCAGACGTTGCGCAAGAAGGCAAGCGCCATTATGCCGGAGCGGTAAGGGCCCGTTTGGAAACTCACCTCCTGCGGTCATCTGAAGGCATTTTCCGCGCTTCCGGTGCTCACGTACTCGAATGTACGCTCCGCTCCGGTGCTCGAAAACACCGTCTTATGACCCTCGGGAGCGCGTTTCGAGACGAGCTTCGTGGCACGGGTTGGGCGGCTTGGCGGAACCGATCGTCGATCATGAGACCGAAAAGCTGGACATGGCGACGAGATCGCGAGGCGTGAACCGCCGCAATCTCAGGCGCTGGGTCCGGCGCGGCATCGTCGTGGCCGCGGTGCTGGCGCTTGTCCCGGTGGTGGTGACCTTTCTCTACCTGCCGTCCTTCGTGCATCCGGTGTCGACACTGATGCTGAAGGACCTGGCGACCTTCTCCGGCTACGACCGGCGCTGGGTGTCCATCGATGACGTGGCGCCTGTGCTCGCCCATTCGGCCATC
>NZ_RZSJ01000996.1:0-969 GCF_003998025.1 Mesorhizobium sp. M8A.F.Ca.ET.021.01.1.1 | reverse complement strand
AGGCGGAACTGCGCCGGCAGCTCGAAGGCACCGGCGTCAGCGTTACGCGCAGCGGCGACCAGATCATCCTCAACATGCCATCGGATATCACCTTCAACACCGACCAGGACGCGGTGAAGCCCGGCTTCTACCAGGTGCTTAATTCCGTCGCCCTGGTGCTGAAGAAGTTCAAGCAGACCACGGTCGATGTTTTCGGCCACACCGATTCGACCGGTGGCGACCAGCACAATTTCGATCTGTCGCAGCGCCGCGCACTGGCGGTCGCCAACTACCTGTCCGGTCAGGGCGTCGATCAGCGTCGCTTCGCCGTCACCGGTTTCGGCAAGACGCGACCCGTCGCCTCCAATGCCACGGCCGAAGGCCGGGCCCAGAACCGACGCGTCGAGATCCAGCTTTCGCCGCTCACCTGATTGTTCGGCAAGAAATGCGAAGCGGCCCCACATGGGGCCGTTTTTTGTTGCGCGGACTCGACCCCCTTCAGTGTGGTACTGGAAAATTAGCTAATTCTAAATAATAGCTTTCCCGCGGTCATGGAAAGGAATAGCATCGATGCTGTTCCAGAGGGGATGAGGCGGTACAACTGGCCGCGAAATCAGCACTTTCCGCCTCGGTCTTGCACGGCCAGATCATGAAATCTGGGAGGAATGCATGACAAGAACAATCAGCCTTGGACGCTACGGCGTCCTCGCTTTGACAAGTGTTGTAGGTGCCTGGTTGGGCCTCGCTGCGGCTCATGCCGAGGACGCCAACAAGGCCGACATCGAGGCCTTGAAGAAATCGCTTGTCAAATATCAGGACTACACCGCCGCCGTCCGCGATCTCTATCTGTCGACCGTCGGCTGCGTCTACTACAGCGGCGAAAAGATACCTGGCTCCATGGACTATCCGAAGGGCGCCATGGGCATCCATTTCGTCAACGTCCCGAGCGTCGGCCAGAAACTCGACCCGATGAAGCCCAACGTCCTGATC
>NZ_RZSJ01000995.1:0-973 GCF_003998025.1 Mesorhizobium sp. M8A.F.Ca.ET.021.01.1.1 | reverse complement strand
GTCTTGCAGGGGCTGGTTGGCGGTCGCCGGCTGGCCGAGGAAAAGCAAGGCGCGGCCTGGGGCGAGGCGGATTTCGGTGGTGCCGAGGGCGAGGGCGCTTTTTGCGAGGGCGATGATTTTGTCCGCTGGGATGCTGCCATAGGGCAGGCCGATGCCGAGGGCGAAAGTTTCACCGGCCAAGGGGAAAAGCCCGATAGGTTTGCGCGAGGCGCCCCCCTCTGTCCTGCCGGACATCTCCCCCTCAAGGGGGGAGATTGCGCTGTCACCGATGGTTTCGCCAATCTCCGGTGTTGTTGAAAAGCCAGCGTCGAAGCCGTTGATCTCCCCCCTAGAGGGGGAGATGTCCGGCAGGACAGAGGGGGGCGCCGTAGAGTGCCAGCTTGCGAGAGACTCCAATTGCCGCCCCGACAAATCCCGCGTGTGTGCGTCCCGGCCTTTCTCGGCAACCATCCGCAGCGCCGCGACAGCAATGTCGCGTGCCGCATCCTCATCCGCCACGGTGAGCCGCTTGGCGGTCCGCCCGTCCCCCGCGACGGATACAAGCCAACGGCTGGCTGTATCGGCTCGCACCGCCCTCAGCCGCACATCGGCCGTTACCGCATCCAGCGTCAGTTGTCCGCCACCGTCAACGATCACCGAAACCTTCGGTCCCAGCCGCTTCGTCAACCCGGCTTCCTCGACGGCCACGCGAATCTCTTCCGCCATCGGCCGGGGATCGGCGATCTCCTGCGGGTCAATGCCTGCCAGCGGGCCGGTCTCGACCGGCACCCCGGTGCGCACCGCGATTCCCAATGCATCCACCTCCGCCGCCAGCAACGCAGCGCTGTCCGCCGTGAGGCCGCGTATCTGCAGGCTGCCGCGCGCGGTGACTTCCATGATGCCGTTGCCGTGCCGCAAGGCGGATTCGGCGATCCCGATCAAGAGCTTCGGCGACAACCCTCCGGAGGATGGACCTCCGGCGACCGGGTTCAGG
>NZ_RZSJ01000994.1:0-994 GCF_003998025.1 Mesorhizobium sp. M8A.F.Ca.ET.021.01.1.1 | reverse complement strand
ATCGTGAAGTGGTCGAGATCGTTGCCGAAGCACGCAAGGAGTCCGAGATCCTGCGCGGCGAGGGCGAAGCCCAGCGCAGCGCCACCTTCGCGGGAGCCTATCAGCGTGATCCGGCGTTCTTCGATTTCTACCGGTCGATGAACGCCTATGGCACCGCGCTCGACAACACCGGGACGACGATGGTGCTGTCGCCGGGCTCGGAGTTCTTCCGCTTCTTCCGCGATCCCGACGGCAAGGAAGGGCCGGCGAAACCGGCCTCGCCAGCAACCGCGCCGGCTGCGGCACCTGCCGCGCCGACGACACAACCCAGCACCGGCCAGTAGCGGCCGGTGCAGGATTTCTTCGCGGCGATAGGCCTGGTCCTTGTCATAGAGGGCCTGGTCTATGGCGGCTTCCCCAGCTTTGCGAGGAAGCTCGCGGGCGAAGTGCTGTCGATGCCGGAGAATGCACTGCGGATCGGCGGCCTGGTGGCGATCGCCATCGGTGTCGGCATCGTCTGGCTGGTGCGGAGCGGGTAAAGGCATCCGGTTTGCGGAATAACGCTCGATTTACGCTCCGCCGATAGCCATAGCCGCAAACGTGCCGTATTTCTTGCCATCATGGCGCGACACGGCGTTTTCGTCGAAGCGCTTTTCTCTTTCAGAAATGCCGGGAGGCTTCTCGATGACATCCAACACCCTTTTGCGCGCCGCTCGACGGACGTTGGTCGCCGGCGCCGCAGCGCTTGTCCTGGGCACCGCAGCCGTTCCGTCTTTCGTGACGCCGACATTCGCCGCCGACGGACCTGCCTCGGTTGCCGACCTGGCGGAACGCGTGCTCGGCGCGGTGGTCAACATCTCGACCTCGCAGACGGTGAAGGGCACCGAAGGGCCAAGCGCCGTGCCGATGCCGCAGCTGCCCGAAGGCTCGCCGTTCCAGGACTTCTTCGACGACTTCTTCAAGAACCGCGGTGGCGAAAAGGATGGCGGCTCGCAGAAGGTGCAGTCGCTGGGCT
>NZ_RZSJ01000993.1:0-998 GCF_003998025.1 Mesorhizobium sp. M8A.F.Ca.ET.021.01.1.1 | reverse complement strand
CCCCCCTCTGTCCTGCCGGACATCTCCCCCACTTGGGGGGAGATTGGCTGTCATCCCTGCCTTCGCCAATTTTCAACGTTGCTAGTGAGGCGCCGACGACGCGGCCGGCTGATCTCCCCCCTAGTGGGGGAGATGTCCGGCAGGACAGAGGGGGGCGCCGTAGAACTCGGCGATTCCGGTCGGCAAATAGAACCGGAGTTGCAGCATGAGCGCCCGCCTCGCCACCTTCACCGCCGGCGGCAAGACACGCTATGGCGCCATCACCGCCAAGGGCGTCGTCGACCTCTCGGCCCGCCACGGCCAGTGGCCGACATTGCGCGAGGTGATCGGGGCCGGCGCCTTGCGACGCCTGGCGGAAGAGGCGGACACCCTCGCCGCCGATTTCCCGCTCGACGCCATCGCCTACGACATCCCCATTCCCTCCCCGGAAAAAATCATCTGCGTCGGCGTCAACTATCCCGACCGCAACGAGGAGTACAAGGACGGGCAGGCAGCTCCCGCCAACCCCTCGCTGTTCATCCGTTTTCCGCGCTCTTTCGTCGGCCATGGCGCGCCGCTGGTGCGGCCGCCGGAATCACCACAGCTCGACTACGAGGGCGAAATCGTCATCGTCATCGGCAAGCCCGGCCGGCGCATCGCCGAGGCCGACGCGCTGGACCACATCGCCGCCCTGTCGCTGTGCAACGAAGGCACCATCCGCGACTGGGTGCGGCACGCCAAGTTCAACGTCACGCAAGGCAAGAATTTCGAGCGCACCGGCTCGATCGGCCCCTGGCTGGTGCCGTTCATCGACGAGGCGCAGATCGCCGACATCGCGCTGACCACCCGCGTCAACGGCGAGGTGCGCCAGCAGGACCGCACCAGCCGGATGATCTTTTCCTTCCGCAAGATCATCAATTACATCTCGACCTTCACCACATTGGTGCCTGGCGATATCATCGTCACGGGAACGCCGACCGGCGCCGGCGCCCGCTTCGACCCGCCGATCTGGCTGAAAC
>NZ_RZSJ01000992.1:0-998 GCF_003998025.1 Mesorhizobium sp. M8A.F.Ca.ET.021.01.1.1 | reverse complement strand
GCGCACATAGATATAGGCGGCAATCGCGCCCATGGCGAAGCCGGCCAGAAACGCGCCCTCGACCAGCGTGTGCGGATCGTTGCGCAGGATGTCGCGGTCCTTGCAGGTACCGGGCTCGGACTCGTCGGCGTTGATGACGAGATAGCTCGGCCGGCCGTCGCTCTGCTTGGGCATGAACGACCATTTGAGGCCCGTCGGGAAGCCGGCGCCACCACGGCCGCGCAGGCCCGACGCCTTCATCTCGTTGACGATCCACTCACGCCCTTTGGCGACGATACCGGGCGTGTTGTCCCAGGCGCCGCGTGCCATGGCGCCGGCCAGCGACTTGTCGAAGAGGCCGTAGATGTTGGTGAAGATGCGGTCTTTGTCCTGAAGCATTTTTCGTCCCTCAGACCGGCTTCTTGCCGAAGACGCGGATGTATTCGGCGACGCCGCCCTTGGCGAGCGCCTTGGCTTGGGCAACCCAGTTGTCGCGGTCGATGCGGCCCTGGAAGGAGAGATAGCCATCGACCCATTCGCGCTCGGCCTTCTTCCACGACGCGACTTGCGCGAAGGTGAAGATGCCAAGCGTATGCAGGGTGCCCTCGATCTTCGGGCCGACGCCGGAGATCAGCTTGAGATCGTCGACCGCGGCCGGCCTGTCGATACCGGCCGGACGGTTCTTGTCCTCCAGCGACGGCTTTGCCGGCTTCGCGGCTGGCACCTTGGCTTCCGGCGCCTTGAAGGCCGATGCCGGTTCGGCCTTGGCCGTCGGCCCATTGCGCTGCTTGGAAACCTTCTCGACCTCAGGCGCTGCCGTATTCGCGTTGGCCGCCGAATGCAGCGGCGCCGAAACGCTCGCCGCCTTTTCCGCCGCCGGCGCCACCTTGGTCTTTGAAGGCGTCTTCAGCGCCGGGCTGGTCTCGGGCGCATCGGTTTTCGGCTTGCTGGCATTGGACGGCGCGACAGGGGGCGTGGGAGCTACAGCCGCGGGGGCCGGCACGGCCGCCGCGATGATC
>NZ_RZSJ01000991.1:0-1002 GCF_003998025.1 Mesorhizobium sp. M8A.F.Ca.ET.021.01.1.1 | reverse complement strand
GCCGCGCGGCGGTGCAATCGGCCAAACTCGGCAAGTCGGTGCTGGTGGTCGACCGCGGCCGGCGTCTTGGCGGCGTCTCGGTGCACACCGGCACCATTCCCTCGAAAACGCTGCGCGAAACGGTGCTCAATCTCTCGGGCTGGCGCGAGCGCGGCTTCTATGGACGCGGCTACCGGGTCAAGCAGGACATCTCGGTCGGCGACCTGATCGAGCGCCTGCACAAGACGCTCGACCACGAGGTCGAGGTGCTGCAACACCAGTTCATGCGCAACACGGTCAAAAGTGCGCGCGCGGCGGTAAAATTTCTCGGCCCCAACAAGGTCAGCCTGACATCGGACAATGGCGATTACAGCGAAGTCGGCTTCGCCAATGCGCTGATCGCCGTCGGCACCAGGCCGCATCGGCCGCGCGACGTGCCCTTCGACAAGACCCGTGTCTTCGACAGCGACGAGATGCTCGAACTCGACCGGCTGCCGCGCACGCTGACGGTGATCGGCGCCGGCGTCATCGGCGTCGAATACGCCACGATCTTTTCCGCGCTCGACGTACCGGTGACGCTGGTCGAGCCGCGCAACTCCATCCTCGATTTTGTCGACCGCGAGATCGTCGACGATTTCATCCACCAGATGCGCGACCGTGGCATGACCATAAGGCTGGGCAGTGCCGTCAAGGAAATCCGCTCCAAGCCGGAAGCCGCCGAGGTGGAGCTGGCCGATGGCCGCACCATCCGCTCCGAGGTCGTGCTCTATGCCGCCGGCCGCACCGGCAATGTCGGCAGCCTTGGCCTCGACGTGGTCGGCATCGAGGCCGACTCCAGGGGCCGCATCAAGGTCGATCCGCAGACGTTTCAGACCAGCGTGCCCAATATCTACGCCGCCGGCGACGTCATCGGCTTTCCGAGCCTTGCCTCCACCTCGATGGAGCAGGGCCGGGTGGCTGCCTGTCATGCCTTCGGCGTGTCATTGCCGCCGCCGCCGGAGACGTTCCCCTATGGCATCTACG
>NZ_RZSJ01000990.1:0-1005 GCF_003998025.1 Mesorhizobium sp. M8A.F.Ca.ET.021.01.1.1 | reverse complement strand
GGGCCCGCCGTGATACCCGCCGACAGGACGCCAAGCGCCCAGCCGGAGCGCTCCTTCGGCGTCTGCATGGCCACCAATATCGTTGAACCCGAGGAATAGCCGCCGGCGAAGCCGATCAGCAGGCGCAGCAGAACCAATTGCCAGACCGTCTCGACCATGCCCGTCAGCGACATGCAGATCGCCATGCCGAAGGAGGCGCGGACCAGCATCACCTTGCGGCCGTAGCGGTCGCCCAGGCGTCCCCACAGCGGCGCGACCATTGCCGCGGCGAAGAAGGTGGCCCCATAGGCGATGCCGGACCACTGCACGATGGCCGCATGACCCTGTGCACCGAGCTGTTCGACATAGAGTGGCAGGAACGGCAAGAGCAGGGTCATGGCGATGAGCGTGCTGAACGAGCCCGCGAAACAGACGGCAAGATTGCGCCGCCAGTGAATGTTGTAGCCGCTCTGCCGCGTGTCTTCCTGTGTCATGTCCTGCCTGCCCGGTGTCGGCGCTTGTTGCGGATACCATTTTGGGATACCAATCTGGTATCCGTCATGAACTTCAAGCCCGCCGCTGTCAATGCGGCTTCGGAAAGGACGCGCGATGTCGCAGATGCAGAATGTCGAACGGCAGCTTCGCGAGATGATCCTGGCTCTCGAGGTCGGGCCGGGAGAGCGGCTGACCGAACGCTGGATCGAAGGCCGTTTCGGCGCCTCGCGCACGCCGGTCAGGGCGGCACTTCTGCGGCTGGAGACCGAGGGGCTGGTCGGCAGGGACGGGCGCGGCTGGACGGTCTCGCCCATCAACCTGGCCGAGCTCGAGCAGATCGCGGTCTATCGCGAGGCGGTCGAGGTCGCCGCGCTGCGGCTGACGTGCGGGCAAGCCGACAAGAGCGCGATCGATGTCATCGAGGCGATGCTCGATTCCTGCGACGAAAATACCCCGCGCGAGGAATGGCATCGTGTCGGCATGGATTTTCACATCGAGCTGGCGCGGCTCTCCGGCAACGAATTCCTGTTC
>NZ_RZSJ01000098.1:0-14117 GCF_003998025.1 Mesorhizobium sp. M8A.F.Ca.ET.021.01.1.1 | reverse complement strand
GTATCAAATGGGGAGAGCTCGGTTCGCACGGGTCGCCGCCTCGCAGGTGGGGTGGTGAGCAAGCTTGCCTCCTGGACCCCGACCATCGCAGCCGCAAGGGTGCGCGGTATCGGGGTCGCGCTCATAGAAAGCACATGAAGTCGAGGCGCTAGGCCACGAAGCTCCTGTTTGACCCTGACGCCGAACCGGTGCTCCTCATCGATGACAAGCAAGGCGAGATCCGCAAATGTCACGTCCTGGGCTGCGATGGCCTGCGTCCCGATGACAATTCTTGTCGACCCGTCGGCAAGGCTAGCCCTGACCGCCTCCGCCTCGGCCGCGCCGACCGTGCGGGACAGAAGCGCGACGGTGACGTCCGTCCCTTCGAACCGTCGAGAAAAAGTTTCGAAATGCTGGCGCGCCAGCACGGTCGTGGGCGCCGCGACTGCTACCTGGCCCCCGTTCAGTGCAACGACCGCCGCTGCCCGCAATGCCACTTCCGTCTTGCCGAATCCGACATCGCCGCAGACCAGCCTGTTCATCGCCTTACCAGACGACAGGTCTTCGAGAACGGCGGCGATCGCTGCAGACTGGTCCACGGTCTCGGGGTAAGGAAACCTTGCAGCAAAGCGGGCATAGGCAGCGCGTGGCGGGGTCAGCACGCGAGCACCGTTCTTCTCGCGCTCCTTGGCCAGCCTGACGAGATGATCGGCGGTTTCGTCGATCTCCACGTCGAGTTGCGCACGGCGCTTGGCCCACCCGTCGCCCTTGAGCTTGTCGAGCGATACCGCGTCCGCCTCCGCCCCATAGCGCCAGATGCGGCCAAATTCGTCTACGGGGGCGAGAAGCGACGCGCCGCCGTGATACTCCAGCCGGACGGCCTCAGCGACTTTCCCGTCCAGCTCCAGCGTTTCAAGCGCCCGCAGCACCCCAAGACCATGATCTTCATGAAGGATGACATCGCCAACCCGCAAATCGGGTTCCTCGATCAGCCCGGTGCGAGTTCGGGTTGATGCGTTGAACCTGGTGCCAAAAACGTTGGCGCCTGCAAGGACAGCCAGCGCAGCGGTCTGATCGATGAAACCGTCTTCAATGTCGGCCGCGAACCGCACGACGCTGCCCGGCTCACCATTGAGGATGTCTGGCCACCTTGCGGCTTCCTCGATTTCTCGCGAGAGCGTCCGTCCGACGGTCCTCGCAAGGCGATCAACGTCGGCGGCCGCACCGGCAAGCACGACCCGCAATCCCGCCTGGGCCATTTCGTCTGCAAATGCCGCTGCGGCCCTGGACGGGTTCGGTTCGCCGAT
Source organism: Mesorhizobium sp. M8A.F.Ca.ET.021.01.1.1 (assembly GCF_003998025.1). Taxonomy (NCBI): domain Bacteria; kingdom Pseudomonadati; phylum Pseudomonadota; class Alphaproteobacteria; order Hyphomicrobiales; family Phyllobacteriaceae; genus Mesorhizobium; species Mesorhizobium sp. M8A.F.Ca.ET.021.01.1.1. Next base: position 12,831 of record NZ_RZSJ01000098.1, on the reverse strand, counting down.
GAAGTCGGGAGCCGAGGTCAAGCCGGCTGTTTCAAGGTCGGTTCGCCGGGGCTTCAATTCCGCATTCAAGGCACGGCGATCGAGGTAGAAACGCTCCGCCGTCGGCTTGCGACCTCTTTGCTTGTCGCGTGCATGGCGAGCTTCGTCGATCAGTGTGATCGCGGCGTCGAAACGGTCGTCGACGCCTGGCCCCACGATGATCGAGGCTCGCGGCGAAAGCGCAAAGATGCTGGCCAGTTCGACATCGGCTGAGAGAATCCGCGACTCGATACTCGACACATCCGCCAGGTCGGCTTCCATATTGGCAGCCATAAGCTCCGTCGCAGGCACGATTTCGATTGTCTGCGCCGGTTCGAGCGTGCGTTGCGTGACAGGATCATAGGAACGGATGCTGGAGACCACACCGTCTTCAATGAAAACTCGATATGGATTCGGGGCACCGGGCGGATATACATCGAGCCCCTGACCGAGCAAGGAAAATTCGCCGGCCTCGTCGACCCGATCGTCGAGGAGATAACCAAGCGACAACAAGCGATCGGACAGCGCGTCGATGTCGAAAGGTTCGCCTGCGGACAGGGTTATGAATGCCGTCGCCATCGCCTTCACCGGCGCGATGCGTTGCAGCGCCGCCTCTGGCGATGTGACAACCAGTCGAGCCGGGCTAAAGGCTGGCTCGGCCATTGCGACCAGGGCTGCAACGCGCCTGCCCATGCTTTCACGCGAGGGTTGGATACGGTCATAGGGGAGGCAATCCCATGGCGGCAACAGGATTACCTGAGACTCGGGCATGAACGCCTTGCAGCAGATGGAAACTTCCTCCGCCTGGCTCTCGCTTCGCGCGATGAAGACCACGCCATCGGGGCCGGCATCACGAACGCGCTCGATCAGCCTTGCGCCTATCGCCGAGGAACTCACACGCCATGTGGTCCGCCGCTCATCGGTGGGAAGGCCGGCGTCAGGCAATGCACTCCGACCGACCACGTCAGGCGGACGATCTATGGGTTTTGGCTTTGTCATGGCATTCCGGCTGGAGACGTTCTGTGTTCAACTTGCGCGCTAGTCCTCCGTTCCCGCTGGACACCGTTATCGCCGGCGCATGACTGAGGAGGGCAATCCAGGAGAACTGTGGGATGTCGGATAATTTCGAAGTCGCTGATGAACCAAAATGGGCCCGGGCAGTTAGCACTGGATGGAGTTTGAAACGATCATTGGCTCTCTGGCCGCAGTTTGCTCGACGACGAGTTTCGCGCCGCAAGCCTGGAAGATCATCAAGAGCCGAGATACGGCCGGCATTTCGGCGCCGATGTACGCAATCACAGTGTTGGGATTTGCGCTTTGGCTCACCTTCGGGCTTATCAAAAAGGAATGGCCGATCGTTATCACCAATGGCGTCTGCCTGATCCTGTCGACATTTATCCTGTCGATGACGCTCCTTCCGCGCACTAAGAAGGACGCCGTGGCAAACGCTCTGGATCCTGCCGAGCCGACAGAGCAGTGAGCAGTAGACAGTTCACGATCATGCGGTGTCACGACGTCGGGCTGCCCCTCCGGATTGCTCGGCATCTCTCTGCCGCTCAATCTCCTCTGGCTCTTTCTGATCGATCGTGGTCACCTCGTCTCGGGCAGCGCCGTTGGCGTGGATGAGTTCGTCCAGCTTGGCCTGAATCGCCTGCGTGTCCCGGTGCTCAGCGCGCTGGATGAAGAGCGTCATCGCCCACGTGGCCAATGTAGCGGCGCCATGCCAGTCGAGGCTTTCCCGCTCGAAAATTGCCCACAGGGCGCCGTAGCCCAGCAAGATCAAAAACGCCCATGGCCGCGCAGAGAGCGTGCCCAGTTTTGTAAGGATGCTTCCGACGTCCATGCTTCTGCCTCCGGTGAGGGGGTGGCCGCTCTATTTCGCCGTCAACGATCAATCCGAAGGAAGGTCACGTCACGGAATGAAGCCGGGCCTGTTCGAGAGCGGGCCGGAGCATTTGGCGAAAGAGCTGGCTGGTCGCCGAGGCCGAGCGACGAATGTCATAATAAGCTTGAGCCCTGACGACGCTCTTTGCCGACATGTCTTTCAGACGCTTCGGCTGTCCGATCAGGGCCAACGCTGCCTGCGCGACACCTTCCCAATCGCCCGCGTATTCGGACACAATCCCCGGCCATTCGCTTGTTCCTATAAGAATTCCCGTCTCTCCGGTTTCGATGATTTCCGGGACCCCCCCGACCCCGATTGCGACCACCGGCACGCCGGAGGCCATGGCCTCCAGGATCGCCAGGGGCATGGCGTCGGCGCGCGACGTATGCAGCATCATGTCGAGCGACGGATAAGCCTTATTTGGTTGCGGCCAAAGGCCCGCCATGTGGAAATGCGCGCTTATGCCTGCACGGCCTGCCGCCTCTGCTAGCTCGGTTTCCATCACACCGGTACCGATCATGGCAAAGTGGATGTCGGGCCGGCGCTGCAAAATATACTCGGCCGCCTTGAGGAATTTGTCGGGACCTTTTTCCCACGCGAGGCGACCGACAAAACCGATCAGGAAATCGTCGGTACCAATGTTGATGGCCCGACGAAAGTCCGCGGGATCCGCCGACTGGGGATTGTATGTCGACAGATCGACGCCATTGGGGACCAGGCTGACGGCATCGGGCGCAAGCCCGACCGCCATAGCCTGCGACCATGCTTCCCTACAGACGACGATCGTGTGGCTGCCGGTGTTGCGTACGACGCTGATTTCCTGCGGTTGCAGGCTCATGCCATGCAGCGTCGCCACGGTTGGTGTTCCGGTCAGTTTACCGGCAATCGCGGTCGCCGTGTGCGCGTTCATGAGATGGGCGTGAAGCAGATGGACGCCATGCTGTCGCACGAGCGTGCAGATCAACTCGATTGTCCGCCATGGGGGGTCGTCGCGCAGAGGCGCGATGAAGACGTCGCGGCCCTCGATGCGCAGCGCCTTGGTGAACGCGCTCTCGAAGGGACACAACAGCGACACCTTGTATTCTTCCGCCGGCAGGCAGGCGATGAGATTGCGGACGTAGTTTTCCATGCCGCCGACGATCGCATTTCCCAAGACTTCCAGAACGTGGATCTGTTCGCCGGGTTTGGCCACGATGTGCGGGGCGCGTGTCATGAGGCGGGACTGTCTTCGGCGGATTGGTCGAGGCGCAGCCATTCCGATGCCGTGTAGCTCATGATCGTCTTGCGATCCGATACGCTCACCTCAAGACGATCGAAGATGTCCATCACCTCGTCGATTGCCGCCCGTATGTGACTCCCCTCGCATGGAAGGAAACGGTCGCTTCCGAATTGGATGGACCGCGGACCTATGACGTCGATTGCCTTGCGGAAGACGTCTTCGCGATAGATCGGTGGCGGCCCAAAGGAGATATCGAAACGAAACTGGCTCTCAGCCGGGTCGATCCCATTGATGCGATCGATCACCCCGACGGCGTTCGCCTCATCGCACCAGGGCCAGCCGAGGTGCGCCAGCGTTACCCTCAGACCAGGGTAATCCCTGACAGCTTCGTAGAAGCTGGGCCGGCAAAACCGTCCGGAGCGTCCGTCAATGAAGATGCCACTGTGGAACAGGATCGGCAGATCAAGCCGGGCCGCGACTTCGTAGACCCGATGCGCACAATCATCGTAAGGATACCATCCGGTAGGCACCATCTTCAAAGCACGGATACCTGGCAACTCGGCGGCGCGCTCAAGATCTTCGGCCGCATCATCGTGGAGAGGATTGACGACAGCAAAGCCCACGAGCCGATCCGTGTGTGCCTTAAGCAGGTCCGATAGATATCGATTGCCCGCCCTCAGCGAGCCGGCGTCGGCGAGCGAATAGGGCGGTGTCAGAAACGGGGCGAGCAGGAACGCCACGTCCACGTCGGCCTGATCGAGCGTGTGCAGCACGCCCGCCGTTGTCTCCTGGCCTGTCGTGTGGAGATGCGCGTCTATGATCATGAGTGGTCTCCCTGTTCGACAACGAGCATGATCGTGCCGCGTTCCCGGAAATCGTACGCCGACATTCTATTGAGGGTCGGCATCCGCTAGCCGCGAGGTGCACATGGCAGGCTGAGCCAGGGGCTTGATGCGGGTGAGGGTGGGCTGTTCACGATGGAACACTGTATTCGAAGACGCTGGCACTCGCCTCGTCGACGACCCGGTACCAGCGCAAATGCTGCCCGCGCTCAATAAATGGACCCGCGACGATCTGCTCCAAAGCATCGACAGGGTCATGTCCGTTCACTGCATGGCTGGCGACGAGTTCGTCGCCCATCATCTCGTCGATCTGGTACCGGATTGTTCGTGCAGAAGTGCCCATCGAACGCAATCTCGCAGATCGGACGAAGTTCCGTCCCACGTGCACGCTCACGGCTGAAGGACGCCCACGTGCATAAAAGACAGTCGCGGAAGTGTTGACCCTGGCCTACACGACGCGGGTGGGCATCGACTTGGATGCCCTGATCCCCGTTATCACCGGATATAGCGGGTCAATGACGTCGAGGTCGGCGCGATCAATCTCTTCAAAGGCCATGCCTTGCAGGAAGGCCGTCGCTGCCAGGACATTGCCAAACTGTTCGGCCACGACTCCGGCACGCCCGAACCGTTCCTCGAACAGGCGTCGGGCGGCGCTCTGCGTCATAGCCCAGAACCACTTTTCAGGACCATCCAGCGCGTCGATCGGCGTAATGCCAGGAACGGTGGCCAGCACGACCCCACCAGGCGCCAGCGCTCGATGGACGGTCGCCAAGGCCCCACGGATGTCATAGATCATGTGGAGGGTCTGAGTGACGATCATGCAGTCGAAGCATGCTGCCTCGATGTCTTCCTCACGCTGGAGGTCGCACTTGATTGTGGCGCACGGATTGGCGCTTTCTGGAGAATCGATGATGTCGGACCGCACCACGCGCTCCCCGCCGAAACGTCTCGTGTAGACGTCATCCCCAATCTCGGCGACGCGGCCCTTGATGTCGCCGGCGTGCCGTTCCAGAAAGCTTTCGATATAATAGCGATCAAGCGGCCTGCCACGATCGCCACCAAATGCGCGGCTCAATGGCTCGATGAAGTTCAGATCTCCGAAGTCCACCATTCCCGGAGCGGGGAAATGCTGGCGTACTTTCATCATTGGGGTCTCCATTTCCAGCATTGGGGCCGATGCAAGATATCCCGGTGCCGATAGCCGAACGGAGAGATAGCTCACCGCTACAATTTCCAAACAGTCAAACATGAGCGCATGCGCCGGCGCTGATCGGCGTCATGTCCACTGAGCTCAGCGCGGCGGCCCAAGTTCCTGCTGTGGACGTTGCTTCCGCGTGCCTCCTTGTTACGCTGGGGAAAGCCCCATCCATTCCCTAGAAGTACCAGCTGAGCCGAGTCATGGAAGCGGCACAAAGGTATGCTTTTGCCAACAGGCTTAACTCTAGGGTGGCCGATAGTCTTGTCGGGCAGTGATAGTTTTAGTTGATCCGGGGGCATGCAAATCGCCGGCATTGTCTCCGGTGGCGCCCCAGGGTTGATGCCTGAAAGGGATCAAGCAACGAAGCTTTCAGCCTGGACCGAGCGCTCGGTCCCTATGGTCAGCCTGCCGAAACTATATTGATTGCCTGGTCCAGAGTGCAGCATCTCGAGCGAACCGCGTTCGCCATCGATAACCAGATCGAGAAAAGCATGGCACATGTCGATGGTCGGCGCGGTCGAATTGACCTGGAGCAGGAGCTCGGTGCTGTCGGGATAGTGGCATACGAGCCTGATTGTCGAGGCGGCATCCTTGCGGGAGCCTTGCCCTTCCACGCGGATCGCCGCCCATGCGCGCTGATCCGCGATGGATGCCTTAACCCGGGCTGCGGCCGCCGCGACTACCGTAAGCCTGCGCAAAGCACAGCATTCCTCGATGGTCGAGATTGTGCGGCCGAAACCCACGAGGAGGAGGGGTCGTGCATCACACGTCCCGGATGCATGCTCCTCCCTCCACCAGCCTCGCCCATCAAGAACGGGATGGTCAACGGCCCCCCGCGCGGCCAGTTGTGCAATCGTCTGTGCAAGGGCGGTTGGCCGGGCGACGCCGCCCCGAACGTCGAACGCTCCGCTTTCATAAAATCCGCTCCGCGCGGTCAGCAAAGAGTTCCAGTCGACAGCGCCGAAGACGGACCAAGCCGTCACCGCGCGGACATCGATGCCGCGAGCCCTGGCCTCCTGCGCCGCCTTCCATCCCTCCGCCAGCCAGCGAACCTGCTCGTCGCGGGTCGATCCATTGTGCAGTTCAGTGATCGCGATCGGTAAGCCGTAGCGTTGCCAGACTTCGTCGATCCGATGGCCCAACTCCGCCTCCTGGCGGCGATCGGACCGGACTGCTGCGCTATCGACATAGGCGTCGATGCCATTCCCGCCGACGCGTTCGTGCTCATAGCGGTCGACATTGTCGTCGAGCATCCGGTCGCTTGTCAGGTAATAGTCGAGGCCGATCATGTCCGGTACGCATGGCTCGGCCGCAAGCGATGACAAATCCGCAGCACGGACTCCTGCTTCCAGGAGCCGGCCATGGAAAGGGTGTCGATGATCGACGCGCCCGGCCAGCAAATCCAGAGCCAACCAGCGCCGTTCATTTTCATGGTCTGCCTGATAGGCCAGAGCTTCGGTTGAAAACACCCGCCCGACATCCTCCGTCTGTACCAGACCCGCCGCTGGCGTCAGGCTGCGAATCGCCCTCATCGCCCATGCGGTCGCCAGGCATTGGGCGACAGTCAATTGGAAGCAAATCGCCTCGCTCGAACCGTGCGGATGCCAGAGGCCGTAGAGCCCGCTCAGGCGCGCCGTGGTCAGCGGCTCATTGATGGGTGTGTAAAGCTTCAACCAGGGATAGCGCTGGGCAACCGCCCCCGCATAACGCGCGAAACTCCCCGGAAAATCGGGATCCAGAATGTCCAGCCAAGGCGGGCCGCTGCCATGGTGCAACAGGCCGGCAACCGGCTCGATACCAAGTTCCCTGAGACGACGGAGTCTGGCATCCGTCCAGCTCCAGTCATAGGAGCCGGGCGTGCGTTCAACCAGTTCCCACAACACCGGATAGCGAAGTGTTCGGATCCCGAGTGCCGCAATCAGCTCAAGGTCCTCGGTCCGATGCAGATGCCCGGTTTCCGACAATTGATCGCGCACGATTGGGCCGGCGCGAACATGGCTGCATTCCACACCCCCCCACATTTCGAGCGGCCCATTCATTCCGCTGCCTCGACCGCGGTCGACGCGCCCGCAGCCAGCTGCATCTGAATCCGTCCAAAGGTGGCAAGGGCCTGACCTACGACTTGGTCCATGTTGTAATATCGGTATGTCGCCAGGCGGCCGACAAACCAGACGTCGCGGACTTCGGCCGCAAGCGCTTCGTACCGCTTATAAAGCACTTCGTTTTCGGCTCGCGGCACCGGATAATAGGGGTCACCGACATCAGTCGGATACTCATAAGTGAGGCTGGTCTTCGTGCTTTGCTGGCCGGTGAGGTGCTTGTATTCTGTGATGCGCGTATACGCTTCGGTCTGGGGATAATTCACGACAGCGACAGGCTGGAACTGCTCTTGATCCAGCGTGATGTGGTCGAACCGCAGTGACCGATAGGGCAGCGCGCCAAGCCTCCAGTCGAAATACTCATCGACCGGTCCGGTATAGATCATCCGGCGAAACGGGATGCTTGCCCTGACGTCGCGATAATCCGTCTGCAGCATGATCTTGATATTGGGATGGTCCAGCATGCGCTGAAACATGCGCGTGTATCCTTCGGCGGGCATTTGCTGGAAGCTGTCGCCGAAATACCGATCGTCTCGATTGGTTCGCGTCGGAACGCGCGCCGTCACCGATTTGCTGAGCTGAGACGGGTCCACCCCCCACTGCTTTCGAGTATAGCCCTGAAAGAATTTCTCATAGAGCTCGCGGCCGACTGTGCTGACGACGACATCCTCGGCGGTGCGGATTTCTTCGACCCGCTCGCGGCGAGCGGCAAAGAACCCTTCCAGCGCCTCCGACGTCAAATCGAGATCGTAAAGCCGGTTGATCGTATCGAGGTTGATCGGAATGGGCAGCAGCTTTCCGTCGACTTGTGACAGGACGCGATGCTCGTATGGCCGCCACGCGGTGAACTGGGAGAGATACTCGACGATGGACTGGGCATTGGTGTGAAAGATGTGCGGTCCGTATCGATGGATCAGGATACCAGCCTCATTGTAGCAATCGAAAGCGTTGCCGCCGATGTGACTGCGTCGGTCGATCAGCAGCACAGTTTCATTTCGCTGGGAAGCGATGCGCTCGGCCAACACACTGCCGGCAAAGCCGGCACCCACGATCATCCAGTCAAACATTATCAAGCGCTCCGTCTGAACGCGACGACGTTCTTCCTCGAATGGGCGTGCTCGAGGTGTCCGGCCATTGCGACCCAGGTCTTCTCCCACGACATGTCGACGAGGTAAGCGTCGACACGGGAGAGCCAGCTGTCGCGTGGTCGGGCCAGGACGGATCGGATTTTCACCTCGGCATCGCTTGCATCGATGATCTCAACCAGACCTTTGGCGCCGTAGGTTCGTACGACATCAACGATCGCGGTGGAGACCAGCGGAACGCCGGCGGCGAGAAATTCCGGGGTCTTCGTGGGACTGATGTAGCGGGTGGCCGCATTGAGCGCGAACGGCATCCACCCCGCATCCCAATGCCTGAGATAGTTCGGCAAATCTGCATAATCCTTGCCGCCAAGCCAATGGATGTTGGCGGCTCGCGGAAGGCTGTCGCGATCGATCTTGACGACCGGCCCGAGCATGACGAAATGGATGTCGGGCATGCCGCGGGCTCCCTGGGCCACCAGGCCGACGTCGAGCCTTTCGTCGATGACCCCAAAATAGCCTACCCGTGGATGGGGAATCTGGATCTGGTCGTGCGGGTCCTCTCCGGTCGCCCTTGCCTGATGAAAGTGTGTGAAGTCGATGCTGCTCGGAAATGGAAATATCGAGCGGTGCAGGCCGCGCTTGGCTTCGTAAAGGCTTTGGCCGCCGGTGAAGACGATATCGGCGCGTTCGAGAAGTTTCCGCTCCATCTGGATCAGTTCAGGCGGAGCGTTCTTGAACGCGGAAAGCTCGTCCATGCAGTCGTAGACACACACGTCGCATAGGACGTGGTCGCTGAACTGCAGCGCCATCGGCGTGTAGTACCACAGTGTAAGCAGGTGTTGGGGCGTCGCCGCGATGAGCTGGTCAACGAAATTTCGCTGGATCTTTGTGGCATCCGCCGGATCTGTCCCGAGCGGTAGGATCGGCGTCACGACTGTGATGGATGGCGAGATCAGATCGGCTCGCATCGAGGCCTTCGCGACAGACTCGAAGATGGGCTCCTCGAAATAAACGACCTTCTGGGATTTCGAAGCGAGAGTCAGAATGTGTTGAGGACGCTGGTACACGAAATTCCATCGCAAATGAGAGAAGCACAATAACAGAGAGGAATCAGATGAAGTTACATGGTCCTTCGCTACTGCCCGGTTTTTCATTTAAGCGTCCCTTAATTCTGTGAAGAAATTCTATTAGGCGTGGCCGTACAACAAATGTTAATAACGGCCTTAAGATGTGATGTCAGCTAAGGGGCTAACTTGGCTAAGCGACACTCGTTCCGCTGCTGAATTGAATTCGATGCCCCTGAGCGAGCGGCAAGTCCGAACGCCGCCCGGGCTGGACCTGCGCAACGCAGCGGGTTCCCGTTGCGCCTGTTCGCGCAACGGTAGAAACTCGCCTGGTGAAACCGATTCTGCCCAGCGCAGTTGTCGGCAAAATCGAAGTTTTAACGAGGGACTGATGTCAGTCACTTTTGAAACAAATGTCTTCCCATTGTTTCAGCCAACGAACGTCGATGATGTGAAGGACCCGTGCCCGGTTTTCGATGGGCACCGATGGCACATGTTCGGATCAAGTGGCACGGTGACGAACGAGACGTGGAGGATTCTCCATGCCTCCGCGCCTGGGATGGAGGGGCCATGGACCGAGCATGAACCGATCGTGCTGTCGCTCGTCGGATCGGGGGTGGCGGCCCCCGGTGTGATCTTCGAGGCCGGCGTCTTTCATATGTTCATCCAGACCGAGTTCATGAAATCGGGCGGCCGCTGTGAGCATGTTGTCTCGGACAACGGCTTCGATTGGACCCTGCTGGGGTCCGCGATCGATGCACTTCCCGGTACGGATGAGGACGGAATCTACGATCCGCATCCGGCCCTCATCGGTGGCAAGCGCTACATCGTCTATTCAGGCATGCCACGGTTTACCAAGGTTCCGCAGCCCGACATTTATCTCGCGCGCAGCCAGTCGGATTCGTGGTTTGGGCCCTGGAAGCGGGTTGGCAAGATACTCGACCATGCCGACTTGCCTCACCACAATTCGCGTGAGCACCCTGACTATGAATGGGGCATCGAGGGTGCGCAGCTTGTCGAGTTGCCGGGCGGCCGCATTCTGCTCAACGCCACATGCTTTCTCCCCGAAGGGCCCCGCGGCAGCCGCCAGCGGGTCTTTTTCGCGCTCGCCGAGCAGGTCGAGGGCCCTTACCGCACGGTCGGGCCGGTTCTTGACCCTGGAGAACCAGGTGAAAATGGGCATTCGACCGTCGTCATCGAGGGCAATCGGCTGGCGCTTTTCTACCAGAGCCGCAGGGCCGCGACAGGTCATCGCTGGCGGTACGGTGTCGCAAAGTGCGACCTGGCAAGACAGGCATGGTCCAACGTGGCTTGATTTCACCCATCAACGCTGGACCCAACGCCCTCATTCGGGAAACCAAGCCGAACACCAACGTCACTTCGCCCGCTCTCTGCTTGCGTCACTGATCTTGCCGCGGACGGCCTTTTCGGTTTCCGAGCCAGCGGTTTGGACGACGTCAGCAACTGTGTCGATGATCGAAGCAGGATCGGTACTGAAGCCCTTTTTGTCGGCCTCGTCCTTGACTGTCTGGTAGGCTTGAGCGGCAACATCCTTGGCGCCTTCCACGCCTTGATGGAGCAGCTCGTTCGCCTTGTCGCGGACCGCGTCGCTTGTTTTACCGATCTGTTGATCCTCGAAATCGGTGCGTGGAAGCATTGCTCCTACTGCCGTCCCGAACGCCAGGCCCACCGCCGCCAGCACCAGCGGTTCCTGGCGAATCAGATCCACCGCCGCAGCGGTTGCCTTGCTGGCCTGATCAACGGTGCTCGCACCATATTGGCTTGCGCTGTCCGAAACACTCGAAGCAGCCCCGGCCATGGACGACCGCACGCCATCCGCCGCATCTTCGACGATCGATTTCGCCTTGTCGATTGCGCCCGACAAGGCGCCGGACACGCCGCTTGTCAGGCCCTCGGTGTCGAAAGGACGATCCACGGCCCCGAGATCATCCGCGAAGTCGGGACGCACCGTCGAGCGGGGGGCACCATTGACCGCAGATGGCTTCTGCGCTCCTTGTCCCGCCATCAGCCACATCAACCCCACGCCGACGAGAGCGACGGGAAGCGGATTGGCACCAACCTGGGACTTGAGGGCGCCGAGCATCGAGCTGCTATCGCCACTTGCAAAGAGCCCTGAGAACTCGTCGATGAGTTGGCCTGGCGTCATTTTGTTGCGAATGGATTCAGCGGTGTCGGAAACGTTGGCCCGCGCGATTTCGGCCTCACGTTGAAGTTCGGCGGATGTTTTCTCGATCATTTGACTTGGTCCTTGATTATCTTTGCGTCGCTCTTCAGCTGCGCGGCGGTGCGATCCGGCGTTAATTCGGATGGTTTCATATTCGCGGAGCCTGTCTTCACCAAGAAGAGGCCGAGGACGGCGACTACGATGCCGACCAGCAGCGACGACCATCCGGGTCCGAGAGGGGTCTTCGAGAGCGCGATCACCAGGGCCTGTAAAAGCACCATCAAGGCGGCCAGAAGGCAAATGGCGCCGCCCAGAACCTCGATTGCACCCGCGCCAGCTTTTTCGGCCTTTTCCGAGAGCTCAGTCCTGAGCAGCCTGCCCTCGGTCTGGACCAACGTAACAACCTGCTGCGACAGATCTCCGATCAGCGTCATCAGGCTTCGGTCCTCTTGGCTGCCGGGGGTCATGGCGTATGCCTCCCGGCTGCCACATCGGATTGGGGACGATCTTTAGCGTGGGCATCCGCCGACGAGCTTTTGATAAAGCGACCCAATGCCAGACCCGCGAGCATTGCTCCACCGAACAGCGCCGCCGGATTGCTGCCACCGAAAGCGCGGACTTCGGCCAGGACTTCTTCGAAGGGCTTGTCGTTGAGCGATGCGGACATACGCTCAAGACTGCCGGCTGCTTCAAGGGCAAATTTTGCCGCCGCTTTCTGGTCGCTGTTGGCCAGGTGCTCACTGGCCGCGCGGACGGCGCCGCCAAGCGCGGCGACCGCACCCGTCAGGGTATTCTGTGCAAGCTGGGCCTTGTCGAATAGCGCTTCCTTGCCTTCTGCGGCCACGTCCTTGGCTTTCCGGGAAATATCGTCCTTGGCCGAGCCAAGAATGTCGGAGGCCACGCGCCCCGCCTCGTCGGCGCGGCCGGCAATTTCTCGCTGGGCCTGCGAGAAATCGGGGTTAGGTTTCGGTTCAGATGCCATGCCAGTCTCCCATGTCGGGCCAACCATCAGTGGAGGCCTAGAAACGAAAGGATCGCGAGCACGACGACCACCAATCCGATCAGATAAATGACACCGTTCATGTGCGTGTTCCTCCTGACGGGGCAACTTGCCATTTCCTCAAACGTTCCGGCGTTCGCTTATTTATGGTGTCGGCTTGAGGTACATTGAGAGTTTCGTTACTTCCGCTTGCTCGACCATGAACCTTGGCGACTTTTGAAAGGCAGGTACGGAAG
>NZ_RZSJ01000989.1:0-1006 GCF_003998025.1 Mesorhizobium sp. M8A.F.Ca.ET.021.01.1.1 | reverse complement strand
GCCCAGATGGAGACCTCGTAGAGAACGATGGTCGGAATGGCCAGGCCGATCTGGCTCATCGGATCCGGAGGTGTCAGCACCGCGGCCACGATGAAGGCGATGACGATCGCCCATTTGCGTTTTTCCGCCAGCGCCTTGGACGACAGCATGCCGACACGCGTCATCAGGCTGGTCACCACCGGCAACTGGAACACCAGGCCGAAGGAGAAGATCAGCGTCATGATCAGGCTGAGATATTCCGACACTTTCGGCAGCAGGGAAATCTGTACCTGGTCGTCCGTGCCTACCTGCTGCATGGCGAGGAAGAACCACATCACCATCGGCGTGAAGAAGAAATAGACCAGCGAGGCGCCCATCAGGAACAGGATGGGCGATGCGATCAGGAACGGCAGGAAGGCATTGCGCTCGTTCTTGTAGAGGCCAGGCGCGATGAATTTGTAGATCTGCGTGGCGATCAGCGGAAAGGCAATGACCATGCCGCCGAACATGGCGAGCTTGACCTGCGTGAAGAAGAATTCCTGCGGCGCGGTGTAGATCAGCTCGACCTTGTGCGGGTCGAGCCCCGCCCATTTCGTCGCCCATTTGAACGGGACGACCAGAAGGTTGAACAGCCGCTTGGCGAAGAAGAAACAGACCAGGAAAGCGACGAAGAAGCCGCCGAGCGACCAGATCAGCCGTCGGCGTAACTCGATGAGATGCTCGATCAGCGGCGCGGACGATTTCTCGATCTCGTCCTTTTCCTTGTCCGAAACGCTCACTTGGCGGCTCCAGCCGTCTTTTTGGCTCCCGGCTTCTTCGCCGGAGCAGGCTTCGGTTCGGCTTTTGCTGACGCTTTGGCAGCAGTCGCCTTGGGTGCAGGTGTCGCTTTCGCCTTCACCGCGGGTGCGGCTTTTGCCGTCACCGCCTTCGCAGATGTCGAGGCCATGGACGGCGCCTTCGCGGCCGGGGCCGCCTTGGCGGTTTTCTTGGCCGCAGCTGCCTTCGGCGCAACGGCAGGATCCGTGGA
>NZ_RZSJ01000988.1:0-1007 GCF_003998025.1 Mesorhizobium sp. M8A.F.Ca.ET.021.01.1.1 | reverse complement strand
CACCTCGCCTGGGCATCTGCCTGCCGATCCTGCGGCACTTGCACTTCTTCCGGCCATCTTGCCAGCAAAAGAACCGCAAATCTGGCCGCGCCGGTCAGATTCATGACGACGATCGGCCAATGCGACAGCTGGAGTTCGCGGTCGAACCGCGGACCACCCGCCAACTCCCGCAAAGCCCCTCTCGTGGCCCAATAGAAATGGCGAAGCAGCCAGGGCGCATGGCGGACATGTTTCAGGCAAAGGGCGCCATTGCCGAAGCTGTAGTCGCGGTGGAGCTTTTCGATCGATTTGCGGTCTCGCCGGCCATGATGATGGAAAACTGTCATATCGGGCACATATTCGACCGGGATGCCGAGCAGCATCGCTCGAACAAGGTAATCCGTGTCTTCCGCTGACCGCAGCGGGCCGCCGGCGCCGAACCGTTCGTCGAAATGACCGATACGGGCCGCGACATCGCGGTGCATCACCATGTTGCAGCCAAGCACGAAGCCGCCCGGATGAACATCGGGGGTGAGCCGCTCGCGCACCCGCGAGCGCTTGATCGTGAACGGCAAATCCCTGGGATCGCCGAGTTCGACGCAGCCGCCACGGATGAGCCATTGTTCGCCGGAAGCATAGTGTCGTTCCAGATCGCGGAGGTAATCGCCATCGATCTCGCAATCATCATCGACGAAGACCAGGACGCGGCCGCGCGCGCGCGCCACACCGGCGTTGCGGGCGGCGGCCAATCCGGGGCGCGGCTCGCGCACGGCTGTGAACGGGATATCGGATATTTCGGCGATGCCGGCCAGGCGCTCCGCCGTGCGGTCGACCGAACCATTGTCGACGACCACGAGTTCGGCCGCGAAGCCGGCATGGGCGCGGCACGCGCTTTGGACCGACCTGATGCAAGCCTCGAGCACGGCGACACGGTTGCGCGTGCATATGATGAAGCTGACCGCCGGCGGCGACCGCTCGGGCCGGGGATCGACGGGGACAAGCTCCGTCCGGCGATCGCGCTGCGTGGG
>NZ_RZSJ01000987.1:0-1008 GCF_003998025.1 Mesorhizobium sp. M8A.F.Ca.ET.021.01.1.1 | reverse complement strand
CCCTACCCGTTCTCGGCCCGCCACATCGGACCCAGCCTTGCCGACGTTCGAGCCATGCTCACCGTCATCGGTGTTCCCTCGGTGGAGACGCTGATCAGTCAGGCCGTGCCGAGATCGATCCGCCTCGACCAGCCGCTCGACCTGCCAGCGCCAGCCAGCGAAGCCGAAGCGCTTGCCGAATTGTCCGCGACCATGGCGAAGAACAAAGTGCTGAAGAGCTTCATCGGCGCCGGTTACCACGGTGTCCACGTGCCGCCGGTCATCCAGCGCAATCTGTTCGAGAATCCGGCCTGGTACACTGCCTACACGCCTTACCAGGCCGAGATCAGCCAGGGCCGGCTGGAAATGCTGTTCAACTTCCAGACGCTGGTCACGGAACTGACCGGCCTGCCGGTGGCGTCGGCTTCGTTGCTCGACGAGGCAACAGCAGTCGCCGAAGCGGTCGGCATTGCCCTGCGCCACCATCGCGACAGGCGCACCAAGGTGGCGCTCGCCGGCACGCCGCATCCGCAGACACTGGACGTGGTGCGCACCCGCGCCGAGCCGCTCGGCATCGAGATTGACGGCGAGGAGATCGACGACAACACCGCCGCCCTGCTCGTCTCATGGCCTGACACCTTCGGCGTCTATGGCGACCACAAGGCGGCGATCTCCAAGGCTCGCGCTGCCGGCGCGCTGGTCGTTTTCGTCGCCGATCCGCTTGGCCTGACGCTGACCGACGCGCCGGCAAAGCTCGGCGCCGACATTGCGGTCGGCCCGATGCAGCGCTTTGGCGTGCCGATGGGTTTTGGCGGCCCGCACGCCGCCTATTGCGCCGTCTCCGACAAGCTGACGCGCCTGATGCCCGGTCGCCTGGTCGGCCAGTCGACCGATAGCAAGGGCCGGCCGGGCTACCGCCTCGCCTTGCAGACGCGCGAACAGCATATCCGCCGCGACAAGGCGACCTCCAACATCTGCACCGCGCAGGCGCTGCTTGCCAATATGGCGACCGCCTACGCCATCTGGCAT
>NZ_RZSJ01000986.1:0-1016 GCF_003998025.1 Mesorhizobium sp. M8A.F.Ca.ET.021.01.1.1 | reverse complement strand
GGTCCGGGCGCCGGCCGCGCCATCGAGCGGCTGGTCGTGCATCTGCCGCCGAAGGAGCGCGCCTGCGTGCTGCTCAAGGATGTCTTCGACCATTCGCTGGACGAGATCGCCGATTTGGTCGGCTCGACATCGGGCGGCGTCAAGTCGGCGCTCAATCGCGGCCGCGCCAAGCTCGCCGCCTTGCCCGCGCAACCGGTCGCGGTGCCACCACATAACCCGGAACTGGAGCGGCTGCTTGACCGCTATGTCGCGCTCTTCAATGCCAGGGACTGGGACGGGGTGCGGGCGCTGACCAGCGCCGATGCGCGGCTGCGGGTCTCGGACTGCTATAACGGCCTGCTCTCCCGCTCGCCCTACTTCGTCGAATATGAGCGCAGCGAGCTGCCCTGGCGCATGCGGCCAGGCACGATCGAAGGGGAGATCATGCTGGTCGTCGACAGGCAATATGGCGAGGTCTGGCGGCCGGCCTATCTGGTGCGAATCCATGCGACCGGTGGGGCGATCGACCGCATCGCAGACTATTATGCCTGCCCGTGGATACTGGACATGATCGCCGCCGACGGAGTGACCCGCTAGGCCGTTACCTGGAGAGGAAATCCGTGATCAGCTTGACGGTGGCATCGGGGTTTTCCTCCATGATCCAATGGCCCGATGCGGGCACGACGGCTTCGGTCACGTCCGTGGCGACGAGACGCAGGATGTCGGCTGGCTGGTGCCGGCCGATTTTTCCGCACCCGCGGCGAGCACGGGCACGGACAGTTTGCCGCCGCTGGCCAGCATCGCCTGGTTGTCGATGGCGTCCTGGTCGAATGCCTTGAACTGCTCGAAGGCGTCATGCATGGCATGCGGCCGTGCATAGAGTTTTGCGTAGTGGGCGCGCGTCGCCTCGTCGATCTTCTTCGGGTCGGCCGACAGTTCGTTGTAGAAGCGGTCGAGGTAGATGCGCTCGCGACCCGCGACCAGCCGCTCCATGTCGGGGCCTCGGAAGTTGAAGTGCCACAGCAGCGGGCTCTGCT
>NZ_RZSJ01000985.1:0-1021 GCF_003998025.1 Mesorhizobium sp. M8A.F.Ca.ET.021.01.1.1 | reverse complement strand
GCCTTGTAGAGGTTGACGAACCAGTCGAGTGCCCGGATGCCAGCCTCGGAATTGAAGACGGGCTTGCCGTCCTTGTCGAGATATTCGCCGCCCTCGGCGACAACCATCTCGTAGAAGCGGCCGTTGATCGCCTCTTCCTTGCCGGCGAATTGCGTGCCGTAGAAATTGGGCGGATTGGCGAAGAACTCGGCCTGGTCGGTGACTTCCTTCCAGGTGTCCGGCGGCACCAGGTCATAGCCGTATTTCGCCTTGAACTTGGTCTTGTTGTCGGCGTTCTCGTACAGGCTCTTCTGGTAGTAGAGGGCCGAAACGTCGAACTGCGCGCGCGGCAGCATCTCCAGCTTGCCGTCGATGGTTGCCGCCTTGATGGTCGAGGGTACGAAGGCGTCGATCTCCGACTTCGGCAGCAGTTTGCCGAGGTCGGTGTAGAGGCCCGTATATTGCGGCGCGAACGAGGAGTGGTTCCAGCCGACGCACCAATTGGTGCTGCCCGAGGCGATGTCGGACTTCAATTCCTTGTCGATGTCGAAGCCGTTCTTCTTGGTCAGGATGTTGACCTTGGCGCCCGTCGCCTTCTCCCATTCGGGTATGCGCTCGTAGAGCTTTTCATATTGCTGGCCGCCGATCAGCTTCACGTCGACGGTCACGCCCTCGAACTTGCCGGGCAGGTCGCCGGCAAGGGCTGCGCCTGCGCCTGACGCAAGCACCAATGCGCCGGCGCACACGCCGGAAAGCAGTCTGTTCATCGATATCCTCCCTGGGTGCGCCTCGATGGCGCCCGCAACTCGTCACGTGACAAAAGATGCTACATTCATATACAAACAAAACATTCATACGTACGTCAAGGCGAAATTTGTTTCCGTCGGCAGCGTTCCTGCGTATATGAAGAGCTGAATTCACTGGAGGGATGGGCCATGGACGACAGCGAAGACGAGCGCTACCGCGCGCCGGCGCTCGACAAGGGGCTCGACATTCTTGAACTGCTGGCGGGCGGCGACGGCGGCCTGACGCAGGCCGAAAT
>NZ_RZSJ01000984.1:0-1033 GCF_003998025.1 Mesorhizobium sp. M8A.F.Ca.ET.021.01.1.1 | reverse complement strand
TCGTCATAGTGATCGTCAATCGCCGCCTGATCTGCCGCCACCGCGTTGGCGGCGTCGGCGCTACCGGGGTCGAAGTCGGCCAGTCGGCGCTGCTGGTTGGTTTCCAGCTCATTGGTGCGCTCGATGAACGAGGCGCGATCCTGCGCTTCCACCTTGCGCGCCAGATTTTCGCGCGCCTGCCCCATATAGCTGCCGGCCAGCCGATCGAAGCCGACTTCGTAGTCCGCCTGGATCTCGGGAAAGACGTGATCCTTGGCGAGCGCGCCCTTGAGGTCGCCCAGCGCCTGTTGCAGCTTCACGGGATCGTCGCGGTACTTCTGGAAAACCTGTTGCGTGGTCGAGCGCATTTCACTGTCGACCATCTGCAGATAGGTCTTGGTGCCGGCCTCATCGAAGGCGCGACCGCGAATCGTGTCGGTGCCGGTCGGCCGGAAAGTTCCGCCGCCGATCGTGAATTTGTCCGGCGTCGGACTGGCCGGCGCTGCAACGCTCGCCGTCGTGTCGGGCGCAGCGCCACCAGCCGCCGCCACAGCCGTGCCGTAGACCGAGCGCGCCGCCGCCAGGCGGTGTTTCCAGCCCAGCGCGCCGGTCGGGTTCTGCGGCGTCCAGCCTTGCGGCCGCTCGAAGCCGACAGCCGCGGCGGTCGCTTCCTCGACCGTGCGCGCGGCGGCGAGGCGGCGGCCAGTGCCGGCTTCCGATGTCTTCAGCTCATGCATGGCGAAGTCGAGCTGGGTTTCGAAATCGTTGACCGGCTTGCCGGCGTTGGCGGCGAATGCCTTCAGATTGCGCGCGCGGCGGCCGTTCCACTGGCCAATGCCGATCGAGTGCGACCCGTCGCCGCCGTCATTGCGGTTGATGGCATCGACGTTAAAATTGCTTTCGGCGGCGAATTGCCCGATCAGGCCCGAGGCGTATTCGTTCGATACGCCGTATTTGCTCATCAGATAGGCTTTGCCGCGCGCCGCCAGTCCCGAGCGTGAACCGCCGGCGGCCTTGGCGCCGGTCTCGCCGACCGACACTTCGCTGCCATCGC
>NZ_RZSJ01000983.1:0-1034 GCF_003998025.1 Mesorhizobium sp. M8A.F.Ca.ET.021.01.1.1 | reverse complement strand
AGTGGTGGCGCTGCTCGGCGACAACGGCGCCGGCAAGTCGACGTTGGTCAAGATCATTGCGGGCGGTCTCGAACCGACATCCGGCCGCATGCTGTTCGAGGGCAAGGAGTTCCTGGCCCGTTCGCCGGCGGAAGCCAAGGCGGCCGGCATCGAGACCGTCTACCAGGACCTGTCGCTCTGCACCAATGTCGACGTGGTGGCCAATTTCTTCATGGGCCGCGAGATCACGAGGAAGGTGCTCGGCATTCCCGTGCTCGACGAACGCGCCATGGAGGCTGTCGTCGGCAAGGCGCTGGCCAGCGCCGGTACCCGCATTCCTTCACTGCGCACCAATGTCGAGCACCTCTCGGGCGGCCAGCGCCAGGCCATCGAGCTTAACCGCTTCGTCCACTGGGGCGGCAAACTCGTGCTGCTCGACGAACCGTTCGCCGCACTTGGCGTCGAACAGACGCGGCGCGGTCTCGACATGATCCGCCAAGTGGCGAGCCAGGGTATCGGCGTCGTCATCATAACCCACATCATGCAGCAGGCTTTTCAGGTCGCCGACCGGATCGTGGTGATCCGGCAAGGCGTCGTGGCGGGCGATGTCGCACGCAACAAGACAAGTCCCGATGCGGTGATCAACATGATCACCGGGGAGACGCTTGCCGGTGCCGGACCGGCGGGCTGAGGGACAAAGAGGGGTCCGGCTTAACAGGGAGAGCCAACGACATGAAGCGAATACTTCTTGCTGTCTTCGGTATCCTGGCACTGGCCTTTGCCACGCTCACGCCGGCATTCGCCCAGTCCAAGGGTATTGTCTACTACTTGGTGCCGACATTGCTCGACGAGTTCCAAACCGGATCGGTGAGCGCGCTGGAGCTGTTCCTGAAACAGACCGGCTACGAGATGAAGACGCTGAACGCCGACAACAAGACCGACGCGCAGCAATCGCAGATGAACGACGTGATCGCGCTGAAGCCGGCGGCGATCATCCTGGCCGCCGTCGATTTCAATGCGCTGAAACCATCGATCGAGGCCGCCCGCGCCGCCGG
>NZ_RZSJ01000982.1:0-1057 GCF_003998025.1 Mesorhizobium sp. M8A.F.Ca.ET.021.01.1.1 | reverse complement strand
GCCAGGGACGGCGTGACGCCCGCGGCCCTGGCCTATGGCCAGCGCATCCTGCGGGCGGCGCGCTTCGACTATGCGGTCATGCTCGTCATCATCACCGACATGGTGCTGAAGCCGACCCTGCACGACGTCGTCATTCTCGCGGGCATGGTGATGGTTCTTGCCGCCGGCGCCGCCATGGCGCTCAGCCGGCCAAGACGCATGGTGCCCAGCGCCGCCTGACGCGGGCTGGAGCGCTACATGATGCCGGCGATCCCGTCCCACAGAAGCTTCACGGCCACGACCGCCACGGTCGCATAGGTGAAGGGATAAAAAATCTCCGGCCGCATGCGCCGCACCAGCCACGCGCCGGCGATGGTCGACAGCGGCGCCAGCGGCATCAGCACCGCCGATGCCGTCAGATTGGCGGTATCGAACTGGCCGAGCGCGAAATAGGGGATGAGCTTCAGCGCATTGGTGGCGGCAAAGAAGATCGCCGCCGTGCCCGACAGCACCTTGGGGTCGAGCCTGATCGGCAAGGCATAGACCTGGAAGGGCGGTCCGCCGACATGGGCAACGAAGCTGGTAAACCCGGCAACCGTGCCCCATATGGCCGCCGCCACGCGATTGGGCGCGGCGGCATGGTCGGAGCCGTGACGAAACTGCAGGTAAAGCCAGCGCAGCACGAAGACGATGGCGACGGCGCCGACGATCAGCCGCACCGCTTCCTCGGTGACGAGTGCCGCCG
This sequence comes from Mesorhizobium sp. M8A.F.Ca.ET.021.01.1.1, assembly GCF_003998025.1. Classification (NCBI taxonomy): domain Bacteria; kingdom Pseudomonadati; phylum Pseudomonadota; class Alphaproteobacteria; order Hyphomicrobiales; family Phyllobacteriaceae; genus Mesorhizobium; species Mesorhizobium sp. M8A.F.Ca.ET.021.01.1.1. The sequence goes on along the minus strand of NZ_RZSJ01000982.1, from coordinate 333 downwards.
TCAGCCAGCCAAGCCCGATGCCGATGACGGCGCCCGGCATCATATCGACCAGCATCTTGCGATCGTATACGCCCCACCACGTCCACACCGAGACGATGTCCATCAGGCACAGGATCGGCAGCAGGATGGCGGCCGCCTGCACCGGCGGCATGGTCAGCGCCATCAGCGGCACGCCGACGAAACCGACGGCGCCGCCAAAGCCGCCCTTGGACAGGCCGACCAGGATGACCGCCGGGACGGCGGCCGCGTAGAACCACGGATCGAGAAGCAGGCCTGACATGGGGAGGGACTGGTCTGGAGGGAAAGCGGATCAACGCCTGAATAGCCCAGAAT
>NZ_RZSJ01000981.1:0-1060 GCF_003998025.1 Mesorhizobium sp. M8A.F.Ca.ET.021.01.1.1 | reverse complement strand
CTCGAGCGGGAAATCGACGGTCTTCAGGCTCATCTCGCTTTCGACCTTGGCGCCGTAGATCTGGCCGGAAGCGGCGGACGCCGCCGCCGCCGGCTGTGCGGCGGCGCCGTCGTCGCTATCGTTGCCGAACACCTGCATCGGGTCGAAGGGCGGGTAGGGCCGGCTAGTGGTGTGCCCGGCGGCGAGCGCCATCTTGATCTGCACGAAAGGCATGGTGTGGATGACATCGCGGTCGCCGACCTTGGTAACCATCGACACTTCCATGCGACGACGGTCCTTGGCCTTGGCAATCTGGCGCGGCGCCACCAGCCTGGTGGTCTTGGCCACTTCGCCGGAATCGCCATTGCTGGCGAGGCCAATCAGTTCGGCGATCTCTGGTGGGGTCGCCAGTTGCTGGCGCCCGTCTAGGGCGGCAAACAGCGCCACGCCCATCAGCACGCTCGAGGTCACGCCGGTGAGGAATGTTCCCGACAGCCAGCGCGCGGAAACCTCACGCCGATCGGGCGGGCCGCTGCGGCCATCCGCGATAAGCGGCGGCTCATTGCCGAGTTCGGCTATGACATCTTCCGTATCTGGCATCCAGAAAGGCTGCTTCTTCCCCGGGCGGGACGGCTTGTCGCTTTTGTTGTGGCCATGACATTTGCCTGTCACGGCAGGTTAAGTCAACGAAGCCTCGGGCCCCGGTCGAATTCCCCTCGTGCACTTCTCTTATAGAGCGCTCTGAAAAGCGGGCGGCGTGCCTTCATTCATAAGACTCCCGCGCGCGCCCCTTCGAGGCTCAATAAAGACGCCATTGCACGGCTGTGCTTGCGCCTCTCTTGTTGGCCTTGGTGTCGAACGGCAATGCGGCGGCAATAGGGCTCCTTCGTGGCCGTGGCCTCCTGTTATCCCCTGTTCCCCTGGGGCAGTCGGCTATCCACAAAGCGTGCCCAAAATTTCTGTCGCAAAAAGTTCAAAAACTTTGCGAAGGTGTGTTGACAGTTTTGGTAGGTGGCGACTATATACGCCTCACGAACGAGGGCGGTGCGCCGCTGGCGACGAAGAAGTTTGCTTCTAAGAC
>NZ_RZSJ01000980.1:0-1064 GCF_003998025.1 Mesorhizobium sp. M8A.F.Ca.ET.021.01.1.1 | reverse complement strand
TGCCGGGACCGTCGTCCTGGGCGCTCGAAACCAGGGCGCCGTTGTTGGACTTCAGACCGAGCGATTCGGCTATGTCGGAGGTGACCGGCTGGATTTCGACGCCGAGCCAGCCGCGCTGGACCGCGCCATTCTTCATCAGATCTCCGACGACCTGCTTGGCGGTCGAGGCCGGAATGTCGAAGGCAATGCCGACGCTGCCGCCCGAAGGCGAGAAGATGGCGGTGTTGATGCCGACCACCTGGCCGTTGAGATTGAAGGTCGGGCCACCCGAATTGCCGCGGTTGACCGATGCGTCGATCTGGAGGAAATCGTCATAGGGGCCGGCGCCGATATCGCGGCCGCGCGCCGATACGATGCCGGCGGTGACGGTGCCGCCGAGACCAAACGGGTTGCCGACAGCCACGACCCAGTCGCCGACGCGAACCTTGGAATCGTCGGCGAAGTCGACATAGGTGAACTTGCCGCCACCATCGACCTTGAGCACGGCGAGATCAGTGCGCGGATCGGTGCCGACCAGCTTGGCGTCGAGTTCCTTGCCGTCATTGGTCACCACGGTGAAGGCGGTGCCTTCTTCGACGACATGGTTATTGGTGACGAGATAACCGTCTTCGGAGATGAAGAAGCCGGAGCCCTGCGCCACCGGACGCGGCTGGTCGTTGTTGCGATCGCGATGACCGAAGCGGCGCTGACCTTCATCGTTCTGGCCACCCTGGTCACCAAAGCCGCGGAATTCCTTGAAGAAGCGGCGCAGCTGCGGATTGTTGGGAAGATTGTCGAAACCGCCCTGATCGTCGGAACCGTCATCGGCGGTCGGTTGCAGCTTGGCCTTGACCTTGACGCTGACCACGGTTGGCGAAACGCGCTCGACGACATCGGCGAAGCTCGGAACCTGGGGAGCCTCGACACGCACGGCGTCAGCCAGAACGGGGCTGGTTCCACTGGTCAGCGCGCCAACGCCGATCGCGCCGGCGACAGCGACGGACGCGGCGGCAGCCAGAAGACGCTTACGGGTGCGGGAATATGAATTGGGGGCAATATTCATGGATATCTTATCCTCTTTCAAC
>NZ_RZSJ01000097.1:0-14138 GCF_003998025.1 Mesorhizobium sp. M8A.F.Ca.ET.021.01.1.1 | reverse complement strand
CTGCATGTCCTTGTACATCTTGGTGACGACGTCGTTGGACTGCACGCCGTCGGGCAATGTGGCGCGCACCGAGATGGTCGGCAGGCGGTCGCGGCGCCACTCTATGCCTTGCTCCAGCACAGGCATGACCTTGGCGACCTGCGACAGCGGAACGAAGCCGCCGAAATCGGTCGGGATATAGACCGAGTCGACCGAGGACAGCAGGCTGCGGCTGGCATCCGGCTCGCGGGCGACGATGGACACCGTCTCCTCGCCGTCACGGAAATCGTCGAGCGGCGCGCCGGACATCGCGGCCTGCAGCATCTGGCGGATGCGCTGCGAGGTGACGCCGAGCGCACGGGCGCGATCCTGATCGATGACCAGCTTCATCGCCGGCACCGGCTCCAGCCAGTCGTCATGGACGGCGCCAAGCAGCGGATCCTCGCGGAACTTCGCCTTCACCTGGTCGGCGATGCGGCGCACCTCCTGACGATCCGGACCCATGACGCGCATCTGCACGGGCCAGCCGGTCGGCGGTCCGAGGAACAGGCGGTCGACCTTGGCACGGATCGACGGGAAATCCTGCGCCAGAACCGTGCGCAGCTTGACGATCAGCCGCTCGCGGGCCGGCTCGTCATTGGCCATGACAAGCATCTGGGCGAAATTCGGGTTGCGCAGTTGCTGGTCGAGCGGCAGGAAGAAGCGCGGGGCGCCCTCGCCGATATAGGTGGCGATGAAACGCTTGTCCTTGTCGTCCATCATCTTGGCTTCCAGGGCCTTGGCCTGCGTCTCGACTTCCTTGATCGAGGTGCCTTCCGGCAGCCAGAGGTCGACGAGGATTTCGGGCCGCGACGATTGCGGGAAGAAGTTCTGCGGAATGAACTGGAAGGCCCACAAGCTGGTGCCGAAAGTCACCAGCGTCATCACCAGCACGATGATGCGGTGACGCACCGCCCAGCCGACGGTCGAGCGAAGCCGGCGATAGAAACGCGTGTCGAAGGCGTCGTGGTGGGTGCCGGCATGCTTGCGCTGCTTGAGGATCATATGCCCCAGCCACGGCGTGAAATAGACCGCCACGAACCACGACACGATCAGCGCGATGCCGACGACATAGAACAGGGTGCGCACATATTCGCCAGCCGTCGAGGCGGCGAAGCCGACCGGGATGAAGCCGGCGGTGGTGATCAGCGTGCCGGTCAGCATCGGGAAGGCGGTCGAGGAATAGGCAAAGCTCGCCGCCTCGATCTTGACCAACCCCTCCTCGAGCTTCCGCTCCATCATCTCGACGACGATCATGGCGTCGTCGACGAGCAAGCCGAGCGCGATGATCAGCGCGCCCAGCGAAATGCGCTGCAGGTCGATGCCGATTTCATACATGATGGCGAATGTGGCGGCGAGCACCAGCGGTATGGCGATGGCGATCACCAGGCCCGAGCGCCAGCCGATCGACAGGAACGAGACGACGAGCACGATCAGCAGCGCCTCGCCGAGCGCATGCATGAATTCGGCGACCGCGTCCGTGACGACGCCCGGCTGGTCGGAAATCTGGTCGACCGAAACGCCATAGGGCAGCGCTTCCTCGAAGTGCTTGTAGGTCGCCTCGACATCCTTGCCGACATCGGTGACTTTAAAACCCTTGGCCATGACGACGCCAAGCTGCACGCTGTCGTGGCCATTGAAGCGGTATTTGCGCTGGAGGGGATCTTCCAGCCCCGAAGTGACGGTGGCGATGTCGCCCAGCCGGGTCACCTGGCCGCCGGCGCGCAGGCGCAATTCCCTGATGTCGGCGGCCTTGGCGACGTCGCCTTCGACGGAGATGCGCACCGAATTGACGCCGGTATCGACGGAGCCGGCTGGATCGACGTTGTTCTGGCCCTTGATCGCGTTCTGCAGGTCGGTCAGCGTCAGGCCGCGTTCGGCCAGCGCCTTGGACGAGACGTCGATATAGAGTTTTTCCGGCTGGTCGCCGATGATGACGGCCTTTTCGACGCCTGATGTCGTCAACAGCATGTCGCGCGCCTGGATGGCGAACTTCTTCAGCTCCGGATAGGAGAAGCCGTCGCCGCTGATCGAATGCAGCGTGATGAAGGTGTCGCCGAACTCGTCGTTGAAATAGGGGCCGAGCAGGCCCTGCGGCAGGTCGCCCTGGATGTCGCCGACCTTCTTGCGCACCTGATAGAAGGCATCCGTCACTTCAGCGGCGTTGGTGTCGCCCTTGATCTGGACGGTGATGATGGCGCTGCCGGCGCGGGTGAAGGAGCGCACGAAGTCGAGATGCGGCGTCTCCTGCAATTTGCGCTCGATCTTGTTGACGACCTGGTCTTCCATCTCCTGGATCGAGGAGCCCGGCCAGATCGCCTGCACGACCATGACGCGGAAGGTGAAATCGGGATCCTCCTTCTGGCCCATGCGCATCAGGCCGAGCGCGCCGGCGATGATGATCAGCCCGAACAGGAAGCGCGCAATGGAGGGATGGCCAATTGCCCAACGAGAGAGATTGAAGGGCCGCTTTTCTTCAGTGGAGGTCGTCATCGGTGCTGGTCCACTTTGCTTGGTTGCCGGCGCCCTTGTGCTTCGAGGAAGGTGCTTCGAAGCAGCGCGGCGCGCGAAACGAAATCATCTGCGTTCGATACTGGTTTCCGGGCGGCGTCGCTCTTCGAGCGGAGAGACACTCATCGCGGTGGGACGCGAGGATCGATGCGGGGGTACATCGGCCTTGACGTCTCGACCTTCGGGCACGCCGCCCGGAAACCTGCGGCCGCGGGAACGCGCGGCCGATCTGTCTGTCGTCAGCGCAGCTGGCTGGCGTCCTCGCCTTCGGCCGAGGCGGACTGCTGTGCGATGCCGCCGGCGAGTTTCACCTTCAGGTCCTCGGTCATGAACTGCGTACCGGCGGCGACCACGATATCGCCCGGTTTCAATCCCTCCGCGACACGCACGCCGTCGGCGGCGAACTCGGCGACCTTGACCGGACGGGCATGAACCGTGTCGGCGCCGCGATCGACCGTCCAGACGATCGACTGGCTGTCTTTCTCGGCGAGCGCGCTCAGCGGGATAGAGACGAGCTGCTTTTCGTTGGCTGCCGACGCCTCGATATTGGCGGTCATGCCGAGCAGCACGCGCGGGTCGTTGGGCAGGCTGACGCGGACGGCAAAGGTGCGCGACTGCGGATCGGCGCTGCCGGCGACCTCGCGGACCTTGCCGTCGAGCGCCAGAGCGGCATCGGACCAGAAGCCCACCTTGACGTCCTTGCCCGGCTTGAACTGCGCGATCTCCATTTCCGGAACCGCGATCAGCACTTCCTTTTCGCCATCGACCGCGACGGTGATCACCGGCGTGCCCGAGCCAACCACCTGGCCGACATCGGCGTTGACCGCCGTGACGATGCCGTCCCTGTCGGCCTTGAGGTCGGTATAGCCGACCTGGTTTCTGGCCTGGGCAAGCGTCGAGCGGGCGGAGTCGCGCGTGGCGACGGCCTGGTCAAAGGTCAGCGTCGCCTGTTCGAGCTGCGATTTCGGCGCGAAGTTCTTGGCGAAAAGCTGCTCGGCGCGCTTGCGGGCGAGTTCGACGGTCTCGACCTGACGTTCTGAGGCATCCAGCGCGGCCTGCGCGCTCTTGACCGACAGGTCATAGTCTGAGGGATCGATGCGGGCGAGCACATCGCCAGGCGCCACGTGCTGGCCGATGTCGACGAGACGCTCGGTGATCTTGCCGTTGACCCGGAACCCCAGTGTGCTCTCGGTGCGGGCGCGCACCGATCCGGAATAGGACAGCGTGCGGGTGTCATGCGCCTTCGCGATCTCGACGACCTTGACCGGGCGGATGATGTCCTTCACCTCCGCCTTTTCCTGCGAGCAGCCGGCAAGCCCAAGCGATGCGATGATCAGGCCGGCGGCTGGAAGCTTGCGAAGGATGGAACTGGGCAAAAACATCTTGATACTCCCGACTGGAGGCGGACTGTCGACACCGGCACCGGCTGGCGGCGGCTATTTCAAGGCTCTGATGGCGTAATCGATGAGCTCGTCGGGCATCGCCCGATTGGTCTTGGCGAGGCACTGCGCCACCATCTGCGGATGGCACAGGATGACGGTGGCGGCACCGAAACAGCGCGATGCGGTCACCGGGTCCTGTTTCCTGAACTCGCCGGCCTCGATGCCCTCGCGGATTACCTCGGCGAAGAGATCGTGGATGCTGTCGACATGCTTGTCGATGACGCCCCAGTCGCGCTCGAGGGCGACGATGACCATCTCGTGGACCTTCTGGTCGTCGAGCATGACCTCCATCGTCATCTTGTACTGCGCATGCACGTAACGCCGCAGCCGCTCCTCGGCGCTGATCGGCAGGTGCATGATCTCGTAGGCCATCTTGTAGCTGGCGCCGAGCATCCGGCCACAGACGGCCTGGTGGATTTCGACCTTGGAGGCAAAGAAACGATAGATGTTGGCCGGCGACATGCCGAGTTCGCGGGCAATGTCGGCGACATTGGTCTTGCCGTAGCCATAGTGCCGGAACAGGCGCTCGGCGCAATCGAGAATGCGCGTCACATTTTCCTGGCGGGCGACGTCGGCGACGATGTTGGCGGCTTCGGACATAGCTCTCTGTCAAATAACGAGTGACGAATTTCGATTTTCGTCACTCGTAAATCGAAAGGGGCACTCTGTCAACACGGATTCGACGTACGCGTACGATAGGTGACAAATGGTGACATCCCATAGACGTCACAAGACGCCCCCAGGATGCGGGCCTCTGAAAATAATTCTCTCGAAAAGGCCCACGGAGGGCTCAGGCGAGCTTGGCCATTTCCCGCAGCCGGAATTTCTGGATCTTGCCGGTCGAGGTCTTCGGTATTTCGGCGAAGATCACCGCCTTTGGCACCTTGAAGCGGGCGAGCAACATCCGGCAGTGCTCGATCATCTCGGCCTCGCTCGCCTCCTTGCCCGGCTTCAGCTCGACATAGGCGACAGGCACCTCGCCCCACTTGTCGTCATGGCGTGCGACGACGCCGCAGGAGGCCACGGCGGGATGCTTGTAGAGCGCGTCCTCGACCTCGATCGAGGAAATGTTCTCGCCACCGGAGATGATGATGTCCTTCGAGCGGTCCTTGAGCTGGATGTAGCCGTCGGGATGCATGACGCCGAGATCGCCCGAGTGGAACCAGCCGCCGGCGAAAGCCTCGTCCGTTGCCTTGCGGTTCTTCAGGTAACCCTTCATGACGATGTTGCCGCGGAACATGACCTCGCCGATGGTTTCGCCGTCGGCGGGCGTTTCAGCCATGGTTTCGGGATCCATCACCGTCAGGCCTTCGAGCGCGGCATAGCGCACGCCCTGCCGTGCCTTCTTGCCCGCCCTCGCCCCTTTGTCGAGTGCGTCCCAGCCATTATGCCATTCGTTGACGACAGCCGGACCGTAGGTCTCGGTCAACCCGTAGAGATGGGTGACGGCGAAGCCGGCATCGGCCATGCCCGACAGCACGGCTTCGGGCGGCGGCGCGGCAGCCGTGTTGAAGGTGACCGTCTGCGCAAACGCGCGCTTGTCCTCATCCCTGGCGTTGATCAGCACCGACATGACGACCGGCGCCCCGCACAGATGCGTGACGCCATGGCCGGCAATGGCGTCGTAGATCGGCTTCGGCCGCACCCAGCGCAGGCAGACATGCGTGCCGGCCTGGACGGCCAGCGTCCAGGGAAAACACCAGCCATTGCAGTGGAACATCGGCAAGGTCCAGAGATAGACGGCGTGCTTGGCCATGCCGGCATGGATGGTGTTGGTGTAGGCCATCAGGGCAGCACCACGGTGGTGATAGACGACGCCCTTGGGATTGCCTGTCGTACCCGACGTGTAGTTGAGCGAGATGGCATCCCATTCGTCGTCGGGCATCGACCAGGCGAACTCCTCGTCGCCATTGGCGACAAAGGCCTCGTAGTCCACAGTGCCGACCCGCTCGCATTTCGGGTAGGGCGCATCAGCGGCGTAATCGGGATCGTCGTAGTCGATGACCAGCGGCTTGACCTTGGCCAGACCGAGCGCTTCTCGCACGACCCCGGAAAACTCGCGGTCGACGATCAGCACCTTGGTCTCGGCGTGGTCGAGCTGGAAGGCGATGACCGCGGCATCGAGGCGCGTGTTGAGCGAATGCAGCACGGCCTTGGTCATCGGCACGCCGAAATGCGCCTCCAGCATCGGCGGCGTGTTCGACAGCATGACCGTCACCGTATCGCCCTTGCCGATGCCGTGCCTGTGCAGCGCCGAGGCGAGCTTCAGGGAGCGGCGCCAGAAGGCGCGGTAGCTGATGCGCTGCCTGCCGTGAATGATGGCAATATGGTCGGGATAGGTTTTAGCCGCGCGCTCCAGATAGGTGAGCGGCGTCAACGGCTGGTGGTTGGCGGCGTTCCTGTCGAGATCCTGTTCGTAGGGATTGGCCATCCCATCCTCCCCAAAGTCTTTTCGAGCTTTCTAACCCCAGGTTCGTCGTCACGCTATCCCCCTGGATGGCTGAAAATGCTATGCTGCGGCGACTTGCTGGAATGGTGATCTCCATCGAGCCGCGGCGGCAGAAGATCGCTTCCTGTCGATCCAAATTTGACTTTTGTCGAGAGCCGTGACTATTGTCAGCCAAGGAGGTGGCATGGCGATCCGACCGGCAGAACAGCTCATTCACAAGGCGGCCTGGCTTTACTATGCCCATGGGCTTCGGCAGGACGAAGTGGCCAATCAGCTCAACATTTCGCGCGCCTCCGTCGCCATGTATCTGCGCAAGGCGCGCGAGACTGGCATCGTCAACATCTCGACCTCGACGCAGCTCTTCACCGACGACGTCATGGCGCGCAGGCTGGAAGACGCCCTGAAGCTCGACGCCGTCTGGATCGCGCCTGAAAACGCCTATCTCGCCGACCCGTCGACCGATATCGCGGTGCTGGCGGCAAGCGTGTTCCTGGAACTCGTCAGGAAAGGCGACCGCATCGGCGTTGCCTGGGGCCGCACCGTCTACACCATCGCCGACATCATGTCCTATGCCGACCTGCAGGACGTCACCGTGGTGCAGCTCTGCGGCAATCTCGGCGCGCCCTACTCCTACCGGCCCGACCAGTGCACGATGGAAATCGCGCGCCGGCTCAACGCCAAGGGCCTCAACTTCTACGCACCCCTGGTGCTGTCGACCGAGGCACTGGCGCAAGGCCTGCGCGCCGAGCCGGTGATCCGCGACCAGCTTGCTGGGATCAGCGACTGCGATCTTGCGCTCTACTCCATCGGCGCGGTCGATGCCGACAGCCATCTGGTGAAGTGTGGCGCGCTGACGGCAGCCGAGATGGCGGCACTGCGCAAGGAAGGTGCGGCCGGTGTCATCGCCGGGCAGATCATCGATGCCGGTGGCGAGTTGCTCGACTGCAGCTACAACCGGCGGGTCATCTCGGCGGGGCTTGCTTCGCTGCGCGTCATCGGGAAGCGGCTGATGGTCGTGCAGGAGGACAGCAAGTTCGAGCCGCTGCTCGCAGCCATCGCCGGCGGCCTTTGCACGCATCTGGTGGTCGGCGCGCATATGGCGCAACGGCTGCTCGATCATGCCGGAGCGTCAGCAGAAAAGGCATCCTGAAAATAAACCCTTTGCCGACGCATTGTCATCAAGGCGTCGCGGCATTCCTGTTTCACCACCTAAAGACAGCAACTGGACGAAGCGAACATGAAGAACCTGTGGAACGACGACGCGGCCGAAAAACTCGTTGCCGACTATGCGAAGAAGGGCGTCGGCCGCGACCTCGCCTTGCGTGTCTACACGACGCGGCTTCTAGGCGGCGTGCCACAGCTGGTCCTGCATGGCGGCGGCAACACCTCCTGCAAGATCAAGGCGACCGACCTCGTCGGCGAGGAGTGGGACGTGCTGTGCGTCAAGGGCAGCGGCTGGGACATGGCCGTCATCGAGCCGCAGGGCCTGCCCGCCGTCAAGATGGGCGCGCTGCTCAAGGCGCGCAAGCTGGACAGGCTTTCCGACGAGGACATGGTCGCGCTGCAGCGGGCAAACCTGATCGACCCCGCCTCGCCCAACCCCTCGGTCGAGACGCTGCTGCATGCCTTCCTGCCGCACAAGTTCGTCGATCACACCCACTCGACCGCCATCCTGGCCATTGTCGACCAGGAAGACAGCAAGCCGCTGGTGGCAAAGGTGTTCGGAGCAAAAATGGGCTACGTGCCCTACATCATGCCGGGCTTCGATCTCGCCAAGGCGGCGGCCGATGTCTTCGACGCCGACCCAACGGTAGAAGGCCTGATCCTCGACAAGCACGGCATCTTCACCTTCGGCGACGATGCCAGGCAGGCCTACGACCGGATGATCCACTATGTGAACGTCGCCGAAGACTATGTGGCCAAGCATGCCAAGCCCAAGGCGGCAAAGGCAGCATTGCCGGCAAGGCTGGCGACGCCGGCTTCCATCGCGCCCATGCTGCGCGGCGCTGTCGCGGCGCGACGCGGCGAAGGCCGCTTCGACCGCATGATCAGCGACTTCCGCACCTCCGACGCGATCGTCGACTTCATCAATTCGGCTGAGATCGCCGACTATGCCGGGCGTGGCGTGTCGACGCCGGATCTGTCGATCCGCATCAAGACCGGACCGATGGCCGTGCCGGCGCCCGATGCCGACAAGGCCGGCGACTACAAGGCCGTCATCAAGAGCCATGTCGACGCCTTCGCCAGCGATTACCGCGCCTATTTCGAGACCAATGACGCGCTCGACGACGTCAAGCGCACCATGCTCGATCCCATGCCGCGACTGACGCTGGTGCCGGGGCTCGGCATGTTCGGTCATGGCCGCACGCTGAAGGATGCCAGGATCGCATCGGACGTCGGCGAAATGTGGATCGAGGCCGTGCGCGGCGCCGAGGCGGTCGGGCGTTTCCACCCGTTGTCCAAGGCGGACCTGTTCCCGCTCGAATACTGGTCGCTGGAACAGGCCAAGCTCGCCTCCAACAAGCCGAAGCCGCTGACCGGACAGGTGGTGCTGATCACCGGCGGCGCCGGCGCGATTGGTGCGGCAACCGCCAAGCTATTCGCCGACAATGGCGCTCATGCCGTCGTTGTCGATCTCGACGCCGAAAAGGCCGCCAATGCCGCCAAACAAGCTGGCAACAATTCGATCGGTGTTGGCGCCGACATCACCGACCCGGCCCAGATGCGTGCCGCCTACGACAAGGCGGTCGCCGTCTTCGGCGGCGTCGACATATTGGTGTCCAATGCGGGTGCCGCTTGGGAAGGCCGCATCGGCGAGCTTGACGATGCGCTGCTGCGCAAGAGCTTCGAGCTCAATTTCTTCGCCCACCAGTCGGCGGCGCAGAACGCCGTGCGCATCATGCTGGAACAGGGCACCGGCGGCGCGCTGTTGTTCAACACCTCCAAGCAGGCGGTCAATCCGGGCCCGAAATTCGGCGCTTATGGCGTGCCGAAAGCGGCGACGCTGTTCCTGTCCAGGCAATACGCGCTCGACTACGGCGCCCATGGCATCCGTTCTAATGCCGTCAATGCCGACCGCATCCGCTCCGGCCTTTTGACCGACGCCATGATCGCCAGCCGCTCGGGCGCGCGCGGCATGTCCGAGAAGGAATACATGTCCGGCAATCTGCTCGGCCAGGAGGTGACGGCGCAGGACGTGGCCCAAGCCTTCCTGCACCACGCTCTGGCCGACCGCACGACCGCCGATGTGACGACGGTCGACGGCGGCAATATCGCCGCGGCGCTGCGCTAGGCATCTCCCGACAGGCAACAAAAAGGGCGGCTCACGGGCCGCCCTTTTCCGTCCTGTACTGGCGAGCCTTACTTCGCGTTCGGGTTCGGCATCCAGGCGGGCATGGCGACGTCGGCATGGGCGAACTGTGGCAGCTTGGCCGACAGGTCTTCCATGTTCTTGATGTCCTTGTCGATCAGCTCCTTCTGCGTGATCAGCGTCGGCGGCACGATGACGTTGTGGCCGGGATCTTCGCCGGCGAGCAGTTGCGCCAGCGCGCGCACCGAGACCTGGCCGACGACGGCCGGGTTGGTCGCCGCGGTCGCGGCCCAGGCACTGTCGGGCTCACGCATCGCAGCGATGTCGGACGTCGAGATGTCGGCCGAATAGATCTTGATCTTCTTGTTCAGGCCCGCTTCGTCGACGGCGATCTTCACGCCCTTGGCGAATTCGTCATAAGGGGCGAACATCACGTTGATGTCGGGGTGCGCCGACAGCACCGAGCGCGCCTGGTTGGCGACGGAGTTGGCGATCGGATTGTCGAGCGTGCCGAACATGGCGGCTTCCTTGATGCCGGCATATTTCTTCTTCACGTCGACCCAGGTTTCGTTGCGGCGGTCGAGCGGCGCAATGCCGGCGACATAGACATAGCCGGCATTCCAGCTTTCGCCATTGTCCTTGACCGCCTGCTCGAGCGCCAGCCGCGCCAGGTCCTTGTCCGACTGTTCGACCTGCGGGATCTTGGGGTTTTCGACATTGACGTCGAAAGCCACCACCTTGATGCCGGCGTCGACGGCACGCTGGGCGGCGTCCTTCATCGATTCCGTCAGGCCGTGCTGGATGATGATGCCCTGCACCCCGAGCGCGATGGCCTGATCAACCATGTCGGACTGAAGCGCGGCGTCCTGGCGGCTGTCGAGCACGCGAAGGTCGATGCCAAGCGCCTTCGACTGCGCCTCGACGCCCGAGAGATAGGCCTGGAAGAAGTCGCCGGTCGAGAGATAACGCACCAGCGCGATCTTGACGCCGGGCTTGTCGAACGGCGCCGGCTTGTCCGCGGCAAATGCCCCCTGCATCAGCATGGTTGCGCCGGCCAGCCCGAGCGCCACTTTCCCCAGAACTCTTCTTGTGATGTTCACCTTGTTTTCCTCCACTTTTGTTGAACCCAAAATCCTGTCCGGCCGAATGCTAGCCCCTGCCCCTGCCCGAAAGGGCAAAGGTGAAGACAAGGGCGACGACCAGAACCACGCCCTTGACGAAATCCTGCGTGTAGTAGGGCGCGTTCATCATCGTCAGGCCTTGCAGCAAGATGCCGACGAACAGCGCGCCGATGGCGGTGCCGAAGGCGTTCGGCTTGGCGGCGCCGAGCACCGCGTAGCCGATCAGCGCCGCGGCAACCGCATCGAGCAGCAGATTATTACCCGAGGCGATGTCGCCGCGTCCAAGCCGGGCGGCGAGCAAAATGCCCCCGATCGAGGCAAAAACTCCTGAAATAACGTAGGCCCAGATCTTGTATGCCTTGACAGGCGCGCCGGCGAGTTCGGCGGCGCGCTCATTGGAGCCGACCGCATACATCATACGACCGAAGCGGGTGTATTCGAGGAAGAACCAGATCAACACCGCCAGCACCAGAAGCACGACGACCGACACCGGAATGAGGTTCGGGATGAAGAAATCGAAGCGGTGGCGGCCGAGCGCCAGGAAGGCATCGGAGAATTTGCCGTTGGCGACCGAGCCGTCGGGCATGGTCATGCCCGTGGCGATCGAGCGGCCCTCGGTCGGGATGCGCTGCAGGCCGACCAGCAGGAACATCATGCCGAGCGTCGCCAAGAGGTCCGGCACGCGCATGTAGACGATCAGCCAGCCATTGATCAGGCCGACAAGGGCGCCGATCAACAGGCAGACGATGACCGCCACGACGGCGTTCTGTTCCAGCACCACCATGACATAGGCCGCCGCCATCATGGCCGAGGTCGCGACCGAGCCTATCGACAGGTCGAAGCCGCCGACAACCAGCGTGGCGGTAACGCCGAGCGCCAGCACGCCGGTGATGGCGACCGACTGGAAGATGAAGACGGCACTTTGCGGCGAGACGAACCCGTCGGCGGCGATCGCGAAATAGGCGACCAATCCGAACAGCAGCACGATGAACCCATAGCGGATGGCATAGTCGCGCAGCGTCATTCGGCGCACCCCAGCGCCGCTGCCGTTTTTACCCAACTCCAACCCATGGTCTCTCCATTCCAATTCCATTCACCGCCACCCTCAGGCAGCGCTGTGCAGCGGTCCGCCGGCGACCTCGGCCAAAAGGCGGTCGAGGTCGACATCGGCATTGCGGTGTTCGCCGACGATCGTATGCTCCGACATCACCAGGATGCGATCGGCCGTCTCCAGCGCTTCGTCGAGTTCGGTGACGAACAAGAGCGTGGCACGGCCATTGGCGCTTGCCCTCAGCTTGGCGGCGATGTCGCGCCTTGCCGAAATGTCGACGCCTTGGAACGGCTCATCGAGGATGAACAGCGCGGCATTCTGCGCCATCCAGCGGGCGACCATCACCTTTTGCTGGTTGCCGCCGGACAGCGCCGACATCTGGTCCTTCTCCGAGCGGCAGACGATGCCGAGTTGCTCGATCTGCCGGCGCGCGGTGGCGCGTTCGAGGCGGCGTTTGAGCACGCTGAAATTCGACATACGCTTCAGGAAAGGCAGGCTGACATTGCGCTCGATGTTGAAGCCACCGATGATGCCGCTGCTGGCGCGATCCTTGGCGACGAGAAACACGCCGGCGGCGATCGCGTCGCCCGCCGAGCGCGGCGCGTAAGGCTTGCCGTTCATCGTCATGGTGCCGGCGAGCGGCCGGCGCACACCGAACAACGTTTCGGCAAGAGCGGTCTTGCCGACGCCAACGAGGCCGGTGATGGCGACGACCTCGCCATCGCCAAGCGTCAGCGAGATCGGCCGGGCACCCTGCGCGATGCGCAGCCCCTCGATGGTCAGGACCGCCCTGGCCGAACTCCTGGCGACGATCTGGTCGAGATGGATCTTGCGGCCGAGCATGGCGTTGACCGCGCCTTCATAGTCGAGCGGCTTGGTGTCGAAGGCGCCCGAGACGACACCATCGCGCATCGAGACGATGCGGTCGGCGAGCCGCCTGATATCCGACATGCGGTGCGAGATATAGAGGATCGCCACGCCTTGCTCGCGCAGCCGGTCGACTAGCGCGAACAGCCTGTCGGCTTCGGCACTGGAGAGCGATGAGGTCGGCTCATCGAGGATCAGCACTTTCGGCTGGTGCGCCAGCGCTCGGGCAATCGCCACCATCTGGCGGTCGGCCAGCGACAGATCGCTGACGCGTGCCTTGAGATCGATGGCCAACCCCATGCGATCGGCGACCGCCTTGGCTTCGCGGCGCACGCGGACGGGGTTGAACAGGGTCGGCACGCCTTTGCCGCTCAGCCTGTCGAGCGTGAGATTGGTGGCGACATCGAGGTCGGCGACAACACCGTCATTGATGTTCTGGTGCACGGTAACGACGCCGGCGCGGATCGCTTCCGCCGGCGTGTTCGGTGCGAAGTCCTGACCGGCGAGCGTCATGGTGCCGCCGCCACGCTCGTAGACGCCGCTGACGATCTTGACGAGGGTGGATTTGCCGGCGCCGTTGGCGCCCATCAGCACCGTCACTTCGCCGGCATGGAGGTCCAGCGCGATGCCGCCAAGCACCTCGTTGCGGCCAAAGGATTTCCTCAGTCCCTCTACGCGGAACACGGCATTGCCGATCATGCGTTCCTCCCTGACGACGACGCTATGGTCAATATCGGCAATTGTCAACACGATTGACAATTGCCAGACAGCTTCCTAGCTTGGCCCCGCCGCCAAGGCTCCCTTATGATCGGAGCACACAGGCGGGAGGGACGAGGATGACTGGGAAATTGCCATTCGAAGCATTGTCGGTGGAGACGCTCGCAACACGTCTCGGCACGAACGAAGCGCTGTGCGCGAAGATCGGCGGGGACGCCAGCGCCTGGAAAGTCCGCGAAGTCGGGGACGGCAATCTGAACCTGGTGTTCATCGTCGAAGGCGCCAGTGGCGGCGCCATCGTCAAGCAGGCCCTGCCCTATGTCCGCCTCGTCGGTGACAGCTGGCCGCTGCCCCTGAAGCGCTCCTTCTTCGAGTATCACGCGTTGACCCGGCAAGAGGCGCGTGCGCCGGGCTCGGTGCCGGCGATCTATTACTTCGACGAGACCCAGGCGCTGATCATCATGGAATATCTGTCGCCGCACATCATCCTGCGGCGGGCGCTGATCGAGGGCCGGCAGTTGCCGAACATTGCCCGGGATATCGGCCTGTTCATGGCCCGCACCCTGTTCCGCGGTTCCGACCTGTCGATGGCGACCAAAGAGCGCAAGGCCGACCTGGCGCTGTTCGCGGACAATGTCGAACTCTGCGACAT
>NZ_RZSJ01000979.1:0-1068 GCF_003998025.1 Mesorhizobium sp. M8A.F.Ca.ET.021.01.1.1 | reverse complement strand
ATCAGGTTCTGCAGCGAGAAGGCAATGACCATCAGCGCAAGGCCGAGCGGCCGCGCCGGGGCGGGAAGCGATCCCTTGATATGCCGTGGCGGCGCGCTTGCCGACCGCCTGCCCTTGGCCAGCCCATGCGAGAGCCAGGCGTGCAGCGGCAGGCAGACAAGCAGGTTCAGCCCCGCGAAGACAAGATAGACGCTCTGCCACGGCATATGCGCGTGCAGGGCCGACGTGATCGGCCAGAACACGGTCGATGCGAAGCCGGCAATGAGGGTGAGGTAGGTAATGCTGCGTTGCGCGGCATGCGGCCTGATCTGCACCAGCAGCGCGAAGGCGGCGCCGTACTGCACCAGGTTCGATGCCACTTCGAGGACGATCAGCGCCGCCACGAAGGCCACGGCGGTGGGAGCACTGGCGATGCCGGCGAGTGCCGCCGCGGCCAGCACCGAGCCGGCGGTCATGATTTTTCCGGCGCCGAAGCGGTCGATCCAGCGCCCCAGCCAGGGCGCGGTCAGGCCACCGATCAGCAAGGCGGCCGAAAGCGCGCCGAAAATCCATTCGGTTGGCCATCCCA
This sequence comes from Mesorhizobium sp. M8A.F.Ca.ET.021.01.1.1, assembly GCF_003998025.1. Classification (NCBI taxonomy): domain Bacteria; kingdom Pseudomonadati; phylum Pseudomonadota; class Alphaproteobacteria; order Hyphomicrobiales; family Phyllobacteriaceae; genus Mesorhizobium; species Mesorhizobium sp. M8A.F.Ca.ET.021.01.1.1. The sequence goes on along the minus strand of NZ_RZSJ01000979.1, from coordinate 500 downwards.
AATCCCTGGCCATGTCGGCGGCGAGGATGCTGAAGCTGTAATAGAGCGTGCCGTAGCCGATGATCTGGGTGACCCCAAGGGCGGCAATCGCGGCTATCGGCGCGCGTTCCGAGGCATCGAGCTCGGAAAGGCCCCGATTACTTGATGCCACGGTCACCGGTCACCACCCGGCCATCTTCCTTGGTGAAGTGGGTCACCGGATGGTCAAGCAGGTCGAGCACAAGCTCGGACGGCCGGCACAGCCGCGTCCCCTTTGGCGTCTCGACGATCGGCCGGTTGATCAGGATCGGATGCCTCAGCATGGCATCGAGCAGCTGCTCGTCGCTCCATTTGGGATCAGCCAGGCCAAGCTCGGCATAGGGAGTGCCCTTTTCGCGCAGCAAGGCGCGCAGCGGAATTCCCATGGCGGCGATAAGCTGGCGCAGGCGGTCCCGGCTGGGCGGATGTTCCAGATATTCGATGACCACCGGCTCCTCGCCGCTCGCCCTGATCATGGCAAG
>NZ_RZSJ01000978.1:0-1073 GCF_003998025.1 Mesorhizobium sp. M8A.F.Ca.ET.021.01.1.1 | reverse complement strand
CCCCTGGCGACCGCCCGCGAACTCGCCCAAACCATCCCGAACGCAGCCTTCGCCGAGGTGAGCCCGAAGGCCACCGACAAGGACCGCCACTTCGCCGAAATCCGTGCCGCCATCGGCGGCTTCCTCGATAGAAATTTCAACAACCAGGACCAGTCATGATCTCGAAACCTTTGTCAGGCCCGGCCGCCATCGCCGCATTGCCGCGCGACCGTCTGGTCGCCGAATTCTCGTCATGGTCGGCCAATCTGGCCAATTTCGAGAGCGACTTGAAGCGCATCGAGCCCTATGTCGATCTGCACCACATCGACGTCGCGGACGGCCATTTCGCTCCGTCCTTCCTGTTTTTCCCCGATCTCGTCGCCCGCATTGCCACGCTGACGGCCAAGCCCATCCATGTCCATCTGATGGTCGATGGGGCAATCGTCGAAGAACAGACGCGTCAGTTCATCGAGGCCGGCGCCGACATGATCAGCGTCCATGCCGAGAACGGCGAGGCGGGCCTGCGCGCGGTGCGGCTGGCGCGCGAACTCGGCGCCGAGGCCGGCGTCGTGCTGAGGCTGGAGACCCCGGTCGAGGCGGTGACGCCTTTCGTATCCGAGGTCGCTTTCGTAACGCTTCTCGGCACCGCGATCGGCGTCAAGGGCCAGGGCCTGTCGGAGAAAGCCTGTGACAGGCTGGGTGAGGCCCGCGCCATCCTGCGAAAGGCCGGCCGCGAGGCGGCGGTGGTGCTCGCCGCCGACGGCGGCATCCGCCACGAAACCGTGCCGTTGCTGCGCGCCGCCGGCGCCGAGACGGTGGTTCTGGGTTCGCTCGCTTTCGGCGACAAGGATCTCGCCGGCCGCATCGGCTGGCTGCATGGTTTGAAGGTCGCGGCATGAACATCGAAGCCGCCCTCGCGATCGATCTTGGCGGCACGGAGCTTCGTGCCGCTTTGGTCGACCGTGACGGCAAGATCCTGGCCTTCGCGGCGGTGCCGACGCAGGCGCAGGCCGGCCCCGACGTGGTGATCGGCCAGATCGAGGCGCTGGCCGCGACCATCCATGCCGAGGCGCCGGCACTGTCGATCCTAGGCG
>NZ_RZSJ01000977.1:0-1084 GCF_003998025.1 Mesorhizobium sp. M8A.F.Ca.ET.021.01.1.1 | reverse complement strand
CGCAAGTGCTGACCGAACCACAAGTGCTCGAGCGCCAGATGACGGCTCGTTTCGAGGATGTGGCCGGCATGGACGGGCCGCTCACCGTCCTGCGCGGCGGGTTCATGGTCGACGGCACGGCACCGTTGCCGACACGGCCGCCGCCGGTGCTGGGCGAGCACATGGACGAGGTGTTCGCCGGCCTGCCGCCGCGCGCCAAGGCAAAGGCCAGGGCATGAGCGGCGTGGAGAAGAAAACGGGCCGCGAGCGCGGTGAGGAATGGTGGCGGACCGGCATCATCGAGATGAGCCCCGGCATGATCCGGCTGCGCGGCTACGAGATCCAGGACCTGATCGGCCGTGTCAGCTTCCCCGCCATGATCTGGCTGATGCTGCGTGGCGAACTGCCCAGCGAGGACCAGGCGGCACTGCTCGGCATCGCTTTGGGGGCGGCCGTCGACCACGGGCCGCAGGCGCCGTCGATCGCCATCGCCCGCATGGCGGCAACCTGCGGCGTCGGCATCAACAGCGCCATGGCCTCTGCCATCAATGTGCTTGGCGACGTGCATGGCGGAGCCGGCGAGCAGGCGCTTTCCATCTATGGCGATATTGCCGTGGCGCTCGAGGGCGGCATTGCCCTCAATAAGGCGGTCTCGGCACGCCTCGACCGGTTCTTCGCGGAGGAAGAGGGCTACGTGCCGGGGCTTGGCCATCGCTTCCATCCTGTCGATCCACGCGCGCCGCGCCTGCTGGAACTGGTCAGAGATTTTGCCGCGCATGGCGTCGTCAATGGACGGTACGCCGACATCGCCGAGGCGGTCGAGGCCGATGTCGCGCGGCGCAAGGGCAAAAAAATCCCGCTCAACATCGATGGCGCCACCGCCGTCATCTACGGCGAACTCGGCTTTCCGCCGCCGCTGACGCGTGGCCTCTTCGTGCTGTCGCGGTCTGTCGGCATCCTGGCGCATGCCTGGGAGCAATCGCAGCAGGCCGAGCGGAACAAGGGGCCGCTGCCGCGCGAATGGCTGTGGGCCTATAGTGGCCCGCCGGCGCGGCCGGTTCCTGGGGACGAGGGCATCGAGAATTGAGGCTTATGGCCGCACGAG
>NZ_RZSJ01000976.1:0-1090 GCF_003998025.1 Mesorhizobium sp. M8A.F.Ca.ET.021.01.1.1 | reverse complement strand
GTGCACGCCATCGCATAGAAAACCGGCGGCGGGAACGTCCCGCCGCCGGTTCTTTGTTTCTCTGTCGCGGCACGCGCCGCGACCGTCGGCAGCCGTCATTTGTAGAGGCTGTTGATCCACTGGACGTTGGCGGCGTTCAGGCGCACGGCGGTGTTGGCCTCAGGGCTTTCCGCCACGTTGACGCCGGTAATGATGCGCTGCTTGGACTTGGTGTCATAGGCATAGACCGAGCTGCCGCTCGACCCCGGGAAAGTATCGCAGTCATACTGGAAATACTCCGGAGCGATGTTTTCGGCATGGACTTCGCAGCTCGCCTTCCACATCGTACCCATCGGCTTGTCGCCGGGATAGCCGACGAGGTTGGCGGTGAAGTCGCCGAGATCGTCATAGTTGGCGTAGCCCAGCCAGCCGAGATTGGTGCCGACATCCTGCTTCAGCGTGATGATGCCGAGATCCCACGGGATCACCGAACCGTAATAGCCCTGGTAGTTGTCGATGAAGCCCTGCAGCACATAGGCGCTTTCGTATTCGAAGGCGCCGAACGGAGCGTCATCGGCGGTGCTGCCATTGAGGCCCGGCACGAACAGGTAGTCGGACAGCCAGTCCTTGTCCTCGTGGCTGTAGAGACAGTGCGCGGCGGTGAGCACGGTGCGCGGGCCGATCAACGTTGCCGAACAGCTGCCATAGCCGGTCTTCGACTTGGCTTCGAGATAGCCGATTGCCGAGAACGGATAGGTCTTGGTGTTCTTGACCTGCTCACGATCGTCGGTGCCGAAAACCTGACGTCCGGCTTCGCCTTCGCCAAGGTCAGGATCCTCGGTCTTGCGCGGGTCGCCCTCGGCGCCATTGGCCGGCGCATTCAGTTCCTTGATGATGATCTCCCGCAGCGCTTCGCTCGGTTCGATCTTGATCTCCTTGCCATCGGCTGAACGTCCGACGATGCCATAGGATTTGACAGCCGCTTTCTCGTCGGTGATCGGCGCGGCGCGGTTGTCTTCGTCAGTCAGCGTCGGCGGCGCGATCGGCTTGGCCCGCCCGGGCTTGTAGTCGCCCGAAGTCACGTCCCGCATGCTTTCGCCATTGCCGGCAC
>NZ_RZSJ01000975.1:0-1101 GCF_003998025.1 Mesorhizobium sp. M8A.F.Ca.ET.021.01.1.1 | reverse complement strand
CAGTTGGGTTCTGTCTGCCATTATTGTTCCCGAACTCGCACTCATTCGGACGCCTTGGACGTCGCGCAGGGTTGGCCCTTACCAGCGCAATGTGGGCAAAAGGTGACAGGTTTTTTAGTCAAACCTAACGCATTTCGGTGGGCGCAGCCGCTCCGATCAACGTCAGGCCGGACGTCAGAACATCCGAAACAGCCTGCACCAGCCCTAGTCTGGCATGCGTCAATTGTCGGTCGTTAACCTTAACAAAACGTAAGTCCGGATTATCCGTGCCCCGGTTCCAGTGTCCGTGGAAACTGGAAGCCAGATCATAGAGATAAAATGCCAGCCGATGCGGCTCGAGCGCAAGAGCGGCGGACTCGATCAGGCGTGGATATTCGGCAAGCTTCCGGATCAGCCCGATTTCACCTTCGTCGGCCAGCGACGTTGCCGCGGCCGCCAGGTTGTTGCGATCGAAATTCGCCTCCCCCAACTGTTCGCTCGCCTGCCGGAACACCGAATGGCAGCGCGCCGAGGCGTACTGCACGTAGAACACCGGATTGTCCTTCGACTGCTCGGTGACCTTGGCGAAGTCGAAATCGAGCGGCGCATCGTTCTTGCGATAGAGCATCATGAAGCGGATCGGATCGCGTCCGACTTCTTCCACCACCTCGCGCAACGTCACGAAATCGCCGGACCGCTTCGACATGCGCACCGGCTCGCCATCGCGAAACAGCTTGACCAGATTGCACAAGAGGACGGTGAGCTTGACGTCGTCGCCGGCAATCGCCCGCGCCAAGGCTTCCAGGCGCTTGACGTAGCCGCCATGGTCGGCGCCGAGAACATAGATCAGGTCGACGAAGCCGCGATCCACCTTGTCCTTCAGATACGCCACATCGGCGGCGAAATAGGTGAACGAGCCGTCGGACTTGACCAGCGCCCGGTCCATGTCGTCGCCGACGGCGGTCGAGCGGAACAGCGTCTGTTCGCGGTCTTCCCAGTCGTCCGGCTTCTCGCCCTTGGGCGGCGGCAGCTTGCCCTTGTAGATATGGCCCTTCAGCGTCAGGTCGTTGATCGCCGAGCGGATCTTCCTGGCATTGTCGGCATGCAGCGTGCGTTCGGAGA
>NZ_RZSJ01000974.1:0-1108 GCF_003998025.1 Mesorhizobium sp. M8A.F.Ca.ET.021.01.1.1 | reverse complement strand
CGGCCGAGCTTCATCTGCGCGCCGCGGATGGTGGCGCCCAATATGTTCATCGAGGCGAGGAAATCGTCGCGCATCTCGTAGACGCGCCGGCCAACCGCCTCCAGCGCCCGAATGACAATGTTGGGCGGCCGCGCCGGTCCGGATTCGGGCTCGCGCCGGACGGCTTCGCCGACTGCTTCGAGCAATATGGAAGCGACGTCACTTTGGCCTTGCAGCCGGACCTCGACATTCTTCTTCTCGAAGACGCTGACCAGCCGGTCGATCAGCCAGGCGCCGGCGGTATCGATCTTCTCGATTTTCGAAAGATCGAGCGCCAACGTCTTGAAACCGCTTCGCTTCTCGATCTTGCGCATCTCGGCGTCGATCAGCGCCACGGTCCGTGTCGTCCAGACTCCGGAAAACGCGCAGCCGAGGACGCCACCCTCCTCGCCGACCGCCACGCGCGGGTCGTGATCAGCCCCCGAGGCGGTCGTGCCGCTTGCGTCGCGTTTACCGATGGTCAACATGGCGTCCTGTTTAGCCTGATGGGTCCGACCTTGTCGATTTGCCGACAACCCTTCTCGCATAGCCGGAGCAGAAAAATATGGCGCGTGTCATTTCGGTCGAGGCCGAGCGTTTTCCGATCGCCGGGACCTTCACCATTTCGCGCGGCTCCAAGACCGAGGCCGAGGTCATCACCTGCACGATCAGCCAGGGTGGCCATAGCGGGCGTGGCGAATGTGTTCCCTACAGGCGCTATGGCGAGACCATGGCTGGTGTCCATGACGCGATCCAGGCGATGAGTGACCGGATCGCCGGCGGGATGGACCGCATCGCCCTGCTCGACGCAATGCCTGCCGGGGCGGCGCGCAACGCTGTAGACTGTGCCCTTTGGGATCTTGAAGCCAAGATCAGCGGCAATCCGGTGGCGAACGCAATCTGGCCGGACCCGTTGCATCGGCTCGAAACCGCTTACACGCTGTCGCTCGGAGAACCCGAGGCGATGGCGGCGCAGGCCCGCGCCAACTCCGGCCGGCCGCTGCTCAAGGTCAAGATCGGCGGCGACAACGACATCGCCCGCATCCGGGCGGTGAGACAGGCAGCGCCCGAGAGCCGGTTGATCCTCGAT
>NZ_RZSJ01000973.1:0-1117 GCF_003998025.1 Mesorhizobium sp. M8A.F.Ca.ET.021.01.1.1 | reverse complement strand
GCATAGGCGCTGCTCATGGATATCGTCTGGAAAGGCGTGGTCGGCGGACTGGTGACGGCCCTGATCGTCTGGGCGTCCAAGCGGGGCAATGTCCTGCCCGGCATCCTGCCGCTGGCGCCGACCTTTGCCGTCATCGCGTTGCTCGCCGTCGGCGCCAAGGGTGATCCGGGCGGGTTCCGCGATGCCTGCCTTGCCGGAATGAAGACGATTCCGGCCTATCTCGCCTTCCTCGGCGCCTGCTGGCTGTTCATCGACAAGGTCGACTATCGCCTGGCTGTTGCCGGCGGCATTGCCGTCTGGCTGCTTGCCGCGCTGGCAATCTTCCTCGCGCCTCGCTATCTCTGAGGCGCGGCAGGCGATCGAAGAAACAGAACTGCTTCAATCCGCACCGGAAAGGCTCTAAGCCTTTCACCTCACCAGATTCGCGAACCCAAGGCTCTCCATGCGCTGTCCCTATTGCCAGTCCGAAGATACGCAGGTGAAGGATTCGCGTCCCGCCGAGGACGGCGCGGCGATCCGCCGGCGGCGTGTCTGCCCCGATTGCGGCGGCCGTTTCACCACGTTCGAGCGCGTGCAGTTGCGCGATCTCGTGGTGGTCAAGAAATCGGGGCGAAAAGTGCCGTTCGACCGCGACAAGCTGTTGCGCTCCGTCGAGATCGCGGTGCGCAAGCGCAACGTCGACCCCGAACGCATCGATCGCGCCGTGACCGGCATCGTGCGCCAGCTCGAAAGCTCGGGCGAGACGGAAGTGGCCTCGGGTGAGGTCGGCCGGCTGGTCATGGATGCACTGAAGTCGCTCGACGATGTCGCCTATGTGCGCTTCGCCTCGGTCTACCGCAATTTCCGTGAGGCCAAGGATTTCCACGAACTGCTCGGCGAGTTGAAGGGGGACGAGGACAAGAGCGAAGAGGACGCCGGCTGAGCATGGCAGCACCGCAACGCAGCGAGGCCGAACAAGCGGCCCTTGACCGCCGTTTCATGGCCGCGGCCTTGCGGCTGTCGCGCAAGCACGCCGGCCGCACCTCGACCAATCCATCCGTCGGCACGATCATCGTGCGTGACGACGGCTCAGGCCCGATGATCGTCGGTACCGGCGTGACCGCGATTGGTGGCGGGC
>NZ_RZSJ01000972.1:0-1118 GCF_003998025.1 Mesorhizobium sp. M8A.F.Ca.ET.021.01.1.1 | reverse complement strand
GCCGCAAGCTGCCCACCTGCGGGACGACCAGCAATTCGCCGTCGGCATTGAAGAAATGATCATCGACCATCGAGCGATTGGCGACATAGACATGGGCGGCCATGCCGGTCTGCCCGAGCACGTCACCGGCCGTGGTGATGCTGCGCATGCCCTGGATGAAATCGGTCGGCTCCTTCGGCATCGGCACCGGATTCCAGCGGTACTGGCCAAGCGCCAGTTCGTGGTCGCCGACATTGGGGGCAGCCTTCCACAGCGGGTAGCCGGCTGCCTTGAAGCGGCCGGTGTGCTTGACACTTGGCCGGATGCGATAGAGCCAGGAACGCTCATTGGTGCCGCGCGGCGCGGTGAAGGGCGAGCCGGAAAGCTGCTCGGCATAGAGGCCGTAGGCCGGCCGCTGCGGCGAGTTTCGCCCCTGCGGCAGCGAACCGGGCAATGTCTCGGTCTCAAAATCGTTGCCGAAGCCCGGCATGTAGGAAAAGGCCATCGCTTCCTCCCGGATTGACCAAACTGGTTTCATTTGTAACCATTGAAAATGTAACTATCAATCTTCCGTTTTTCCGGATGCGGACAATGGACATTCTCGAACTCGAAAGCTTCCTTCCCTACCGGCTCTACCGGCTGGCCGACGCGGTCAGCCGCGAATTCTCGAAGGTCTATAAGGACCGCCATGGCCTGACCCGGCCCGAATGGCGCACGCTATCCGGACTTGGACAGCGCGGCACGATGACCGCGACGGCGCTCGGCGAACAGTCGGCCATGCACAAGACCAAGGTTTCGCGGGCCGTGGCTGAGCTGGAACGAAGGCGATGGCTGCTGCGCAGGCCAGACGAGAACGACCGGCGTGTGGAGCATCTGGCTCTGACCAAGGCCGGGCTTGCCGCCTATCGCGAGATGGTGCCGCTGGCGAAGGCGTTTGAGAAAGAGTTGCTGGCCAAACTAAGCGTGGACGAACGTGCGGCGATTATGAGCGGAGTGGCGGCGCTGGAGATGGCGTTGGAAGGAAAATAGAGCTGATAGACTGGCGGGACAGCGAAGGAACTACGTCTCTATCGACGCGTCTCACCAATCCATCACCACCTTGCCCGAACTGCCGCTGCGCATCGCGTCGAAACCCGACT
>NZ_RZSJ01000971.1:0-1118 GCF_003998025.1 Mesorhizobium sp. M8A.F.Ca.ET.021.01.1.1 | reverse complement strand
ACTACCGCTACTTCCCCGATCCGGATCTTCTGCCGCTGGAATTCGACCAGGCCTATGTCGACGCCCTGGCCAAGGCATTGCCGGAACTGCCCGACGACAAGAAGGCGCGGCTGATCTCCTCGCTCGGCCTCTCGACCTACGACGCAGCGATCCTGGTGTCGGAAAAGCCGATCGCCGATTATTTCGAGAAGGTAGCGGCCGGGCGCGACGGCAAGCTCGCCGCGAACTGGGTCATCAACGATCTGCTGGGCGCTCTCAACAAAGCCGGCAAGGACATTGAATCCGCTCCGGTTTCGCCCGACCAACTCGGTGCGGTCATCGACCTGATCAAGGAAGGCACCATCTCCGGCAAGATCGCCAAGGACCTGTTCGAGATCGTCTGGAGCGAGGGTGGTGATCCTCGCCAACTGGTCGAAAGCCGTGGCATGAAGCAGGTCACCGACACCGGCGCCATCGAGAAGGCGGTCGACGAGGTGATCGCGGCCAATCCCGACAAGGTCGAGCAGGCACGCGCCAAGCCGACCATGGCCGGCTGGTTCGTCGGCCAGGTGATGAAGGCGACCGGCGGCAAGGCCAATCCGCAGGCCGTCAACGATCTCGTCAAGGCCAAGCTGGGCATCGAGTAAAGGCATGTTCGTCCGCACCGCCGGGGATCGCGACCTCGCAGCCGTCCGGGCGTTGCTGGTCGAAACATGGCATGCCACCTATGACGCGATCTACGGCGCCGAACGGGTCACCGAGATCACCAATGAATGGCACTCCGTCGCTTCTTTGAAGGCCAGGCTGGTCAAGCCGAGCAGCGAGTTCCTCGTTGCCGATGACGGCAAGCGCATTGGCGGCATGGCCTTTGCCGAAGCCGTCGGTGACGGCGGCGTGGTTATGCTCAGGCAGCTCTATGTGCTTCCTGCGCTGCAGGGCCGAGGCATCGGCGGCATGCTGCTCGACGAAATCATCGAGAGTTTTCCGGAAGCCCATGGGATTCGGCTCGAAGTGGAAGAGAAGAACACCCGCGCCGTAGCCTTCTATCGGGCCAATGGCTTCGTCCAGGCCGGCCGCACCGACAATTGCGGCTCCGCCGGTTCGGCCATCCCGGCGTTGATCTATGAACGGGTACTTGC
>NZ_RZSJ01000970.1:0-1118 GCF_003998025.1 Mesorhizobium sp. M8A.F.Ca.ET.021.01.1.1 | reverse complement strand
AAGCACAATCATAAAACGCCGCGCGCCATCAGGCGAAACACATCTTGTTTAGCGCGCCGGCAAGTATGCGCGAAAAGCCGAGGGAGACGCGCAACCAGCCATGCCGGCCCAAGGCGGCTGTGGAAGCCTGAAAAACGTCCCCCGATTTTCGATCCGCCGAGATCCGCTTTCAGGCGGCTTGAGCGCTCTGCTGTCCAAGGGTATGCCTGCTTCGTTTTTCAGGAAGCATCGACCATGATCGAGATCGTCAAACCCGCGCTCGAACATCTGCCGTCCTACAAGGCGGCGCTCGAACGCGGCTGGTCGCCGGACAATGTGCGGCTCATGGAGGCAACACGCGCGGAGCTTGCGGCGATCGACGAGGACCCCATGGCATTCCTCGCCAGCCTCGACGATCCCGAGGCCAAGGGGCCGCGCATCGCCTTGCCAGACGGCACACAAGTGCCACGCCTGCCGGGTTTCCGCCGCTGGATCTGGGACGGCGAGGCGTCGGGCTCGATCGGCTTTCGCTGGCAGAAGGGCACGGCGGAACTGCCGCCGCACGTGCTTGGCCATATCGGTTATGCCGTGGTGCCGTGGAAGCGAAAGCGCGGCTACGCCACCGAGGCGGTGAAGCTGATGCTGGACGAGGCGAGGGCGGTCCGCCTGCCCTATGTCGAGCTCACTGCCAAGCCGGGCAATCCGGCCTCGCACAAGGTGATCCTGGCCAATGGCGGCAGACTCGTCGAGCGCTTCTTCGAGGACGCCGCCTATGGCGGGGTAGAGAGCCTGCGGTTCCGGATCGATTTGTAAGCCTATCGCCTTTCAACCTGATCGCCGAACCAGTCGGCGAGCGATGCGCGGTGCGTGCCGGCCCGGCCGGTGAAAGCGTCGGCGGAAAGCATGGAGTTCAGCACCGCCTCCTGCGTCGCTTCCGCCGCCGCCCTGAAAAGAATGTCGATGCGCGCTTCGTTGAGCGCGAGCAGCGGCACCAGATCGCGGTTTTCATCATGGTCGATCAGGCTGCCGGTGCTGAAGGCGATGGCGATGTCCCCGCTGCCATTGCCCCAGAAGGAGCCAAGCCTGGCGATGCCGGCCCCGGTGCGGCGCGCCACGCGCTCGAGCTGGCGGTGTTCGAG
>NZ_RZSJ01000096.1:0-14152 GCF_003998025.1 Mesorhizobium sp. M8A.F.Ca.ET.021.01.1.1 | reverse complement strand
GGCCCGAGCGCGTGCCCCAGTTGCGGTCGGTCGCCTCGGTGCGGTTGGCCTGCGCGCGCTGCCAGCCCGGCGTCGAATAGGTGTTGGAGAAGGCGCCGGATTTTTCCGCGCCGCCCGAATTGCCGCCGATATTGTCGAAGCGCGAGGCGCCATAGGGGTTCTGTCTTCCTGCCCCTTGGCCGCCGCCACGGCCGGATGCGAACGAGCCGCCGCCATAGGGGTTGCCGTAGCCGCCATAGGAATTGCCGGCTTCGGCGACCTCGACATGGGCTTCCGGCAGTTCCTCCAAGAAGCGTGACGGGATGGTCGATTGCCACAAGCCGTGGATGAGGCGGTTGGAGACGAACCAGATATGCAGGTTCTTCTTGGCCCGCGTCAGGCCGACATAGGCGAGGCGGCGCTCTTCCTCGAGCCCCGAACGGCCGCCTTCGTCCAGCGCGCGCTGATGGGGAAACAGGCCTTCCTCCCAGCCGGGCAGGAAAACGGTCTCGAATTCGAGGCCCTTGGCCGAGTGCAGCGTCATGATGGAAACGGCATCGAGCCCGGCATTCTGCTCGGCATCCATGACCAGCGCGACATGTTCGAGGAAGGAGCGCAGCGATTCATACTCCTCCATGGAGCGGATCAGTTCCTTCAGGTTCTCCAGCCGGCCGGGGGCTTCCGCCGAACGGTCGTTCTTCCACATGTCGGTGTAGCCGCTCTCTTCGAGAATGGTCTCGGCGAGCTCGGTGTGCGGGGTGGTTTCCAGCGCCTTCTGCCAGCGTTCGAAATTGGCCGCGACCTCGCGCAGCGCAGCGCGCGGTTTCGGCTTCAACTCGTCGCTTTCGGCGAGCGTGCCCGCCGCCTCAAGCATCGGGATGCGCATGCCGCGCGCCGTGTCGTGGATCTGGCGGATGGTCGCTTCGCCCAGGCCGCGCTTGGGCACATTGACGATGCGCTCGAAGGCGAGGTCGTCGGTGCCGTTGGCGACGACGCGGAAGAAGGCCAGTGCGTCGCGGATTTCCATGCGCTCGTAAAAACGCGGGCCGCCGATGACGCGATAGTTCAGGCCGAGCGTGATGAAGCGGTCCTCGAAGGCGCGCATCTGGAAGGACGCGCGGACGAGGATCGCCATGTCGTTCAAATTGTGCTTCTGGCGCTGGTAGGCCTCGATGGTCTCGCCGATGGCGCGGGCTTCCTCCTCCGAATCCCAGGCGGCGTGGACGTTGACCTTGCCATCCTCGGGATCGTTGCGGTCGGTGAACAGCGTCTTGCCGAAACGGCCCTCATTGTAAGCGATGAGATGGGAAGCGGCGCCCAATATGTGCGCGGTCGAGCGGTAGTTGCGTTCCAGCCGGATGATGGTGGCGCCGGGAAAATCCTTGTCGAAACGCAGGATGTTGTCGACCTCCGCGCCGCGCCAGCCATAGATCGACTGGTCGTCGTCGCCGACGCAGCAGATGTTAACGGTGGCCCTGGCGCGCGAGGCGCCCCCCTCTGTCCTGCCGGACATCTCCCCCTCAAGGGGGGAGATCGGCTTGCCTTCCGGCCGCTGCGCGAGCAGCCGCAGCCACATGTATTGGGCGGTGTTGGTGTCCTGGTACTCGTCGACGAGGATGTATTTGAAGCGCCGGTGATAGTCCTTCAGCACATCGGGATTGGCGCGGAAGATGCGGATCGGGTGGCAGAGCAGGTCGCCGAAATCGCAGGCGTTGAGCGTCTGCAGACGCTCCTGATAGGCCTTGTAAAGCTCGCGGCCCTTGCCGTTGGCGAAGCTGCGCGCATCGCCCTCGGCGATGTCGGCCGGACCCTGGCCCTTGTTCTTCCAGCCGTCGATCATCTGGGCGAACTGTTTTGCGGGCCAGCGCTTGTCGTCCAGGCCCTCGGCCTGGATCAACTGCTTGATCAAGCGCACGACGTCGTCGGTGTCGAGGATGGTGAAGTCGGATCTCAGGCCGGCAAGCTCGGCATGGCGGCGCAGCAACTTCACGCCGATCGAGTGGAAGGTGCCGAGCCATGGCATGCCCTCGACATTGCCATCGCCGATCAGGATGCCGATGCGCTGCTTCATCTCGCGCGCCGCCTTGTTGGTGAAGGTCACTGCCAGGATCTGCGAGGGGAAGGCCCTGCCGGTGGCGAGGATGTGGGCGATGCGGGTGGTCAAGACGCGGGTCTTGCCGGTGCCGGCGCCGGCCAGCACCAGAACCGGGCCTTCGGTGGTCTCCACCGCCAGCCGCTGCTCGGGGTTCAACCCCCTGAGATAGTCCGGCGCATTGTTTTGGCCGCCGCGGGCAGCCATGGCGCGCGCGGCAATGCCCGACGGGGCCGTGGGCCGCGCATTGGGTTCGTCGAAAAAGGGCATGTCTTCGGAAAAGCCGGACATCTCCCCCGAATGTAGTGATTCGGGAGGGAAAGACCAGAACTGTCTACGTTTTGTTCCGGTAAAGTGCCTGATAAGGCCACTCCAGCGATATGGCGGCCGGCGTTGTGAACAACCGCGGTGGGGGCAAGGTTGCCGCCGCGGACCCATGACCTACGCTTGACAGGCGCGGCGGTCGGGAGAAAGTTGCGTACGGGGCAGCACGCAATGCCGGGTTGCCCAGGGCCGCCTCCATGCGCGCAACAGTCGAAGGAGTATCATCTTGGCTGTCACGATCACCTCCCTCATCCTCTTCCTCATCGGCCTGGCGCTTGGCGCCGGCGGTATCTGGTTGGCTTCGCTGGGCGGCAGTTGGTACTACATCATCGTCGCTCTCGCCTTCCTGGTCGCCGCCTGGCTGCTCTACCGGCGCCGTTCCACTTCGCTCTGGCTCTACGCGGCGATCGTGCTCGGCACACTGGCCTGGGCGGTCTGGGAAACCGGCTTCGACTGGTGGGAACTCGGCCCGCGCGGCGGCATCATCGTGCTGGTGGCGCTGTGGCTGCTGACGCCGTGGGCGCGGCGGGGCCTTGCCGGTCCGGACGGCCGCGCGCCACTGATCCTTGCCGTGCTGGCATCGCTGGCGGTGGCCGGCTATTCGATGACCACGGACCCGAAGGACATAGGCGGCGCGCTCGACACCGACAAGGTGATCCCCAACGCCAATCTCGGCGGCGACGTGCCGGCGGGCGAATGGCACTATTACGGGCGCACGCAGTTCGGCCAGCGCTATTCGCCGCTCGACCAGATCACACCGGATAATGTCGCCAATCTGCAGCCGGCCTGGACCTACCGCACCGGTGATGTGAAGGGTCCGGACGATGTCGGTGAGACCACCTACCAGGTGACGCCGCTCAAAGTGGGCGACACGCTCTATATCTGCACGCCGCACAATTTCGCCATCGCGGTCGATGCGGCGACCGGCAAGGAGAAGTGGCGCTACGATCCCAAGATCAAGCTCGACAAGGACCGCCAGCACCAGACCTGCCGTGGCGTCTCCTATTATGCCGATGCCGCCGGCGCCGCCGGCCAGCCCTGCGCGACGCGTGTCTACCTGCCGACCTCGGATGCGCGGCTGATCGCGCTCGACGCCGCCAACGGGCAGGTTTGCCCGGCCTTTGCCGAGGGCGGCACGCTCAATTTGTTGACCAACATGCCGTATCCGAAGTCCGGTTATTACTACTCGACCTCGGCGCCGCTGATCGCGGGCGGCAAGATCATCGTCGGCGGCGCGGTCAACGACAATTACTCGACGCAGGAGCCGTCCGGCGTCATCCGCGCCTATGATGCGAGCACCGGCAAGCTGCTATGGAACTGGGATTCCGGCAATCCGGACCAGACGACGCCGCTGGCGGCCGGCCAGACCTACACCGCCAACTCGCCCAACATGTGGTCAACGCCGAGCGCCGACGAGAAGCTCGGCCTGCTCTATGTGCCGCTCGGCAACCAGACGCCGGACCAACTCGGCGCCGGGCGCAGCGCCAATGTCGAGAAATTCTCCTCCTCGATCAGCGCGCTCGACCTCAACACCGGGCAGTTGAAATGGGTGCGCCAGACCGTGCACCATGACCTCTGGGACATGGACGTGCCGGCGCAGCCGAGCCTGGTCGACATCACCAAGGCCGACGGTTCCGTCGTGCCCGCGCTGGTCGGGCCGACCAAGCAGGGCGACCTCTACGTGCTCGACCGGCGCACCGGCGAGCCGGTGATTGCGGTCAACGAGGTGCCGGCGCCCGGCGGCGCCATCGAGGGCGACCATACGTCGCCGACGCAGCCGGCGTCGGACCTCTCCTTCAATCCGAAGCCACTGACAGGTGCCGACATGTGGGGGATCACCATGTTCGACCAGCTGGCATGCCGGATCGAATTCCAGGGCCTGCGCTATGAAGGCCGCTACACGCCGCCTTCCGTACAGGGCTCGCTGATCTATCCCGGTAATTTCGGCACCTTCAACTGGGGCGGGGTAGCGGTCGATCCGGTGCGGCAGGTGATGTTCGGCATGCCGACCTACCTGGCATTCAAGTCACAGCTCATCCCCCGCGACCAGGTGCCGCCGCCGGATGAGGGGCGCGGCAGCGAACAGGGGCTGAACCGCAATGAGGGCGCGCCCTATGCGGTGGTGATGGGACCCTTCCTGTCGCCGCTCGGCATCCCCTGCCAGGCGCCGCCCTGGGGCTATGTCGCCGGCGTTGATCTGAGGACCGGACAGATCGCCTACAAGCACCGCAACGGCACCGTCTACGACATGACGCCGCTGCCGTTGCCGCTGAAGGTCGGGGTGCCCGGCATCGGCGGGCCGATGATCACGGCCGGCGGTGTCGCCTTCCTGGGCGCCGCCGTCGACGACTATCTGCGCGCCTATGACCTGACTTCAGGCAAGCAGCTCTGGCGGGCGCGGCTGCCCGCCGGAGGGCAATCGACGCCGATGACCTATACGGTCGCGGACGGGCGCCAGTTCGTGGTCATCGTTGCCGGCGGCCACGGCTCGGTCGGCACCAAGCCTGGCGATTATGTGATGGCTTACGCGCTGCCCAAGTAAGGGGCGGGGTCCAGTTTTCGCGACGCTAGCGCCGCCCCTCATCGCCCTGCCGGGCACTTCTCCCCGTATAGTGACGGGGAGAAGTGGCTGGACGCAACCGCGGCGCCTTCTTGCATCATTGGGGATTAGCGAAATCGGCGATGACAGCGCCCCTCTCCCCGTCACTATACGGGGAGAGGATGCCGGCAGGCAGGTGAGGGGCAGCGCCAGCCATGGTCAGCAAAGCGTCGCAATGCAGGACGTTTTTCTGCCTTCGACCGGGCGGCCGGCGTCGCCGTCTTAGCCGAGCCCCAGATGGCTCTTCAGGCTGGGCACCGAGCCGAGCACCTGGTTGGTCAAATCGGGGCCGGCGGCTGCCTCGGCCTGCTGGACCAGCGTCTCGCCTGCCTTCTGGATCTGCGCCATGTCGAGGCCGGATGCCTTGAGCGCGGCGAGGCCGTTGACCAGCGCGCCGGCTTTCTCGCCGAGAACGCCGCCAAGCGCGCCTTGCAGCGAGGACAGGAAGCCGCCGCCGCCGGCCGGGGCGGCCATGACGTCGTATTTCTGCGCCAGCGCATCGGCGCCCGGAATCTTGGCGAAGAAGGAGGAGGCGCTGGTGCCTTCCGCCTCATGCTCGAGGACCGAGAAAATGGTGCCGACGACCTTTTCGGTCGTAGCCTGGTCGAGACCGGCCTTCTGCGAGACGGTGTTCACGATGTCCTGGACGTCCATGACTTCACCTCAACCTTGGGTTTTCGTGTTTGCCGGATGGCGCTGGCGGCTGCGTACCTTGACCATGGACTTGCGGCTCGCCGCAACAACGGCCGCGCGCATCGCCAGAACGGCGGCCGCAACCATGAAAGCTGTTGCGAGCATCGGCGAGGTCATGGTCATCGGCATTGTTCCTTCCAGATCGGGCCTAGAGCGGTTCAGAGTTTGATAGAACCTCTGCCCCACTCTAACTTCTTGTTTTTACGCAATTCCCAAGGGGAAGCGCTGCGCGCTTCTCCCGGGAAAACCGCTACGCACTTTTCCTGGAATTGCTCTACCGTGACCGCCAAAAGCGGCCGGCCAGCCAGTTTCCCCCACTATTGTGGCAGCGCCATCAAGATTATTCACCGATGACAAAAACGTGATGATCTTCAGCGGCCTGGCTGGCGGTCTTGGAGGCGGCGAGGTGTCACCGTCCAGTGGACGATGACAGGCTCGCCCCTATCTTGCGGACGGCAAGGAAACCGAAGTCAAGACACCGAGATCGAGGAAGCCCATGACCGACGTCACCACCAAGCCCGTCATCACCCAGGCGATGATCGACGCCTATGACGAATACACCCATCTGACGCTCGATCGCCGTCGCTTCATGGAGCAACTGACCAGGCTTGCCGGATCGGGCGCGGCGGCGGCCGCGATCGCGCCGATGCTGGCTGCGAACTCCGCCCAGGCGGCAATCGTGGCCGAAAACGATGCCCGCGTGAAAGGCGAGGACATCAGCTATCCCGGCAGCGGCGGCGAGATGAAAGGCTATCTGGTCAAACCGGCAAACCATACCGGCAAGCTCGGCACGGTCATCGTCATTCATGAAAACAGGGGGCTCAACCCGCATATCCGCGACGTCGCCCGGCGTGTGGCGCTGGAAGGGTTCGTGGCGCTCGCGCCCGATTTCCTGTCGCCGCTCGGCGGCACGCCCGCCGATGAGGACAAGGCGCGCGACATGTTCGGGAAACTCGACCCGGCGCAGACCGTGGCCAACGGCGTGGCGACGGTCGCCTTTCTCAAGGCCGACAAGGACGGCAACGGCAAGGTCGGCGCCATCGGCTTCTGCTGGGGCGGCGGCACGGCCAACATGCTGGCCGTCAATGCGCCCGACCTTGCCGCCAGCGTCGCCTATTACGGCATGCAGCCGAACGCCGCCGACGCCTCTAAGATCAAGGCTGCGCTGCTGCTGCATTATGCCGGCCTCGACCAGCGCACCAATGCCGGGATCGATGCCTTCAAGAAGGAGCTCGACGCCGCCCACGTCGAATACACGGTCTATGTCTATGAAGGCGCCAACCATGCCTTCAACAACGACACCTCGGCGGCGCGCTACGACAAGAAGGCGGCCGATCTCGCCTGGGGCAGGACCGTCGCTTTCCTCAAGCAGAAGCTGGCTTGATCGTCGTCACCTTCCCGGCGCCCAGACCGTCTCGAAAGCCGGCGACAAGGTGAAGCCCGCCGGTCGCTCCGATGTCGGCGGCGGGCGCCGCACGCCTTCCTGCAAATAGCGCAGGGCCGAAGTCACCCCGTGGACCGTGTAGGGCTTGGCAATGACCCCGATCGCGCCGGCGAAATGGTCGGGAATGCGCTTCGGGTTTGCGGTCATGAAAACGACCATTGAGTTCTTCCTGTCGTCGATATATTCGGCGACATCGATGCCGGTCGGGCCGTCGGTGAGGTGGATGTCGACAAAGGCGATGTCGGCCCGCGTCGAATCAACCACCTCCCTTGCTTCGGCCAGGGATGTCGCCCAGCCCACCACACTGTGGCCGGCGTCCTGGACAAGGCTTTCCAGCTCCATGGCCAGCAAGGCCTCATCCTCCACGATCAGGACCTTGAGAGGCTCATTCATGACAGGTTCCCTTTGTGCTGTGGTCCGTTGGGCATCGAAATGACAACGCGAGTGCCGGGACCGGCATCGCGCCACTCGATGTCGGCGCGCAATTGGCGTGCAAGCGACTTGATCAGCCGCATGCCGAAGGAGGCGTCGCCATTGGCATCCGCCATGCCGACGCCGTCGTCCGAGACCTCGATGTTCAAATGGCCGTCCGGCTGGCTCATCTTGATGCCGATGCTGCCCGATCTCGTGCCATCCGGCCCTTCCTTGAAGGCATGCTTGAGTGCGTTGGTGAGGAGCTCGTTCACCATCAATGCCACCGGCGTTGCCTTCTCGGCTGGGATGATGATGGACTCGAGATCGAGTTTCGGATTGATTTCCGAGCGTCCCGAAGCCGTGAGCAGCTCGGAGACGAGATCCCTGGCAAAATCCGAGACATCGAACTTGCTGACGTCCTTGGATTGGTAGAGCCGGCGGTGCACGGTGCTGAGCGCCTCTATGCGTTCCAGCATCGTACCCAGCGAGCGTTTCAGATTCTCGTCACTGACGGTCCGGCTCTGCATGAGGATGAGCGAGGAGATCATCTGCAGGTTGTTCTTCACGCGATGATCGACCTCGTGCAGCAGCGTGGTCTGCGCCTCGAGCGCCGCCTCGAGTTCCGCAGTACGTTCCCTCACGGCTTTCTCGAAGCGATCCTTGTCCGCGGTGATGCGATGTTCCGAACGCTTGCGGTCTGAAACATCGAGCTGGGAAGCAAAGAAGAATTGCAATTCGCCTTTGTCGTTGGAGACAGGGCTTATGTAGAGCGCGTTCCAGAAGCTCGAACCATCCTTGCGGTAGTTCAGGATATCGACGCTAAGATCGGTCTCGTTCTCGATCGCGGCGCGTATCTCTGCGATGGCGGCCTTGTCGCTCTTGGGGCCCTGCAGGAAGCGGCAGTTCTTGCCGATAACTTCATGGCGCTCGTATCCCGTCAGGCGCAGGAAGGCGTCGTTTGCAAAGACGATCGGATTATCCTGCCGGCGCGGATCGGTAATGATCATTGACATCCGCGTGGCACGGATGGCCGCCGCGAAGGGGTCGCCCTTGCCTTGCTCGACATGAAGGTCGTCGGTCATGTGCCATGCGTCGGCGGGTTCCCTGGTCTTTTTCCAGTCCATCGCGTCGCTCCAAGCCATTTTTCGTGGGAGACAACGGCTCAAAGTCGGATTTGGTTCAATCTCGAACGGCCTGTCGCAGTTCGTCGCAGGTGGGAACCAACGGATGCTTTTTGCAACCGACTGGGAGGAAAGGGATTTCTCGACTAGCCGGCGGAGGCCGGCTTGTGGAAGGCGACACCGGCCACCACCAGGGCGATGCCGATGCAGTCGGCCGGACCGGGGATCTGACGCAGCACCACGACTCCGATCACTGTCGCGGTGACCGGCAGCAGGGACAGCATCAGCGCGAAACTCGAGCGCGGCAACCGCGCCATGGCGAGTTGATCGCAGGCATAGGGTATGACCGAGGAACAGACGCCGACGCCGACGGCGGCAATGAGCAGCGGCGGCGAGAAGAAGGCGGGCAGCGCGTCGGTGAAGCCGATCGGCAGCACGACGACGAAAGCGACCGCCATGGCGGCACCCAGGCCGGCGATGCCGTCGGCGGCGCCGGTGCGGGCGACGCGGTGGCCAAGCATGATGTAGCCGACAAAGAGCGCGCCGTTGAGGAAAGCCCAGAACAGCCCGATCGGGTCGCTTGACCATCTGACGTCGGTCAACAGCAAGGTGCCGGTGACGGCTATGGCAAGAGCGACCAGATTGCGGGTGCTCCTGAGGCCGACCAGCGCAATGCCGATGGTGCCGACGAATTCGATCGCCGCCACCAACGAGATCGGCAAGCGGTCGAGCGCCAAGTAGAACGAGCAGTTCATCACCGCCAGGCAAGCGCCGAAGGCCAGCAACAACAGGCGCGTCCGAGTATCGGTTCCGACGAAGGTTCGCCAGGGCCGCGTCAGCGGCGCGAAGATCAGCGCCGCTGTGGCGATGCGCAGCCACGCCATGCCGAGCACGCCGACATGCGGGAAAAGCAGCACGGCGAAGGCCGGCCCGAGATAGTGGAAGACCGCGCTGACCGCGAACCAGAGATGCGGTGGCAGTCTCGTCGCCAGGCTGCCCGGGCCGGCAAGAGCAGGCCTGGTGGCATCGCGACCGGCAGTCGGGACTTGCGCCTGGTCATCCATCAGCGCAGTATCGCAGGCGATCTTTCCGGTTTATATGGACGATGAGCAGCAAGTCCGGTCATTTCTTTCCCGGAAGCAAGGATTTTTCCATGAAACGCCTTCGAAGCGAAAGCGTCGACCTCGACGCCGCCGACATGAAAATATTGCGCTTGCTGGAAGAGGACGCGCGCATCAGCACGGCGGAGTTGGCGCGCTCGGTCGGCCTGTCGGCGCCGAGTGTGGCCGAGCGCCTCAAGCGGCTGCAGGAGAACGGCGTGATCGAAGCTTATTCGGTCAGAATCAATCCCGCGGCGCTTGGCCTGAAACTGTCGGCATGGCTGCGCATCCGGCCGGTGCCGGGGCAATTGGCGGTCGTGGCCGAGATCATCCGCTCCCTGCCCGAGATCGCGCAATGCGACCGGGTGACAGGCGAAGACTGTTTCATCGCGCTGGCGCATGTCGGCTCGGTGGCCGAACTCGAACGGGTGATCGATCGCATCATCCCCCATGCGATGACCAACACGGCGATCATCCAGTCGTCGCCGGTGATCGCGCGCTCGCCGCTGGCGGCGATCAAGCGGCAGGTTTGATCTCGGTGAGATGTTGCTTGAGAAAAATGTCAGCGCCAGACGGCGATCGAAATTGCTTGCCTCAGGCGTGGCCGCGCTTCAGGCGGGCGCGTTTCAGGATGCTGCGCCAGCGAATCATGTCGAATGGGATCGGTTCGTTGTTGTTGGCGATGTGAAAGATCTCGTTGTCGACATTCTTGAGCGAACGCCAGAAATCATAGTCTGATATGCGCGGATCGGCCGCCAGCCTATCCACCTCGACCTTGATGTCGGTTTTCATGCACGTCCCTCGAACCGGCTTCGCCCCGCCGCCCGTAAACAACCCTGGTGCGGACGTTTTCGACCGCTCCGCTGAGTCGTTCAACGGCTCAATTGGCTTGTTCCCGTTAAAACCTCGGTAACGTTAATGTGGGTCCAGGACTGCTTCAAGCGCCGGCGCCAGTCGATTTGAGGGGGCCGGCGATTTTGGTTCGCGGGTGTGGCTTTGAAGTCGTTCCGTCCTCGAATTTGCCCTAGCCCTGCTTGCGCCTGATTCCGATCGAGCGCCCGGCGCGTTCGGGCATTGGCAGCACCGAATGGGCGGCGCGCATGGCTTCGATCCTGGCCAGCACATCGGCCGGGAAGGGCGCCACCTTCGGCCCCGACATGTCGACATGCAGCGACAGGGTCTCGGACGTGGCGGCGAGCCAGCCATCGACATGGCGGATTTCCTGGTAGGCCCTGAGCCGCTTGTCGTCATGGTCGATGAGTTGGAAGGAGACTATGACCTTGTGGTCCAGGTGCAACTCCTGCACGTAGCAGACATGGACTTCGGCGGTGTAGATGGTGAGCCGCCGCTCTTTCACATAGGCCAGGCCCATGCCCATCGCCTCGAAGGCCTCGTCCGAGCAGCGGTCGAACAGCACGTTGTAATAGGCCATGTTGAGATGGCCGTTATAGTCGATCCAGTCCTTCTCGATGTCCATGGGCTTGGAAACGAAGGGGGCGAGGATGGACATCGAAACTTCCTTGTTCTGGTGCTGGACAGAGCGTGGTCGTGGAGACTACGCATCCATAATCGCATGACAAGCATGCATGCTGGTCCATTCGCGGAGGATTCCATGGCTCTGAGCGACCTCAATCCGGTCGAACGCAACGAGGAAGGCATCGCGGCCGTACTCGGCATCCTCAAGCAGCGTCTGGGCGAGCGCTTCCAGACCGGACAGGCGATCCGCTCGCAGCACGCGCATACGACCACCTATATTCCGACGCAGGCGCCCGACGGCGTCGCGTTCCCGGAGACGACGGCCGAGGTGCAGGAAATCGTGCGCGCCTGCGCGGCACACCGCGTGCCGGTGATCGCGTTTGGCGTCGGCTCGTCGCTCGAAGGCCACACCAACGCGCCGGGCGGCGGCATCTCGGTCGATACGTCGCGGATGAACCGCATTCTTGCGGTCAATCCGCAGGATCTCGACTGCACCGTCGAACCCGGCGTGACGCGCGAGGACCTGAACCGGCATCTGCGCGACACCGGCCTGTTCTTCCCGATCGATCCGGGCGCCAATGCCTCGCTCGGTGGCATGGCGGCGACGCGGGCCTCCGGCACCAATGCGGTGCGCTACGGCACGATGCGCGAGAACGTGCTGTCGCTGACCGCCGTGATGGCCGACGGCGAGACCGTGACGACCGGCAAGCGGGCGAAAAAGAGCTCGGCGGGCTATGACTTGACCAGACTGCTGGTCGGATCCGAAGGCACGCTCGGCATCATCACCGCGCTGACCTTGAAGCTGCAAGGCATTCCGCAGGCAATCTCGGGCGGCGTCTGCCCGTTCCCGAGTGTCGAGGCGGCCTGCAACGCAGTGATCGCGACGATCCAGATGGGCATTCCGGTGGCGCGCATCGAACTGGTCAACGCGCTGCAGATGCGAGCGATGAAGACTTATTCCAAGCTCGACTATCCCGAGAGCCCGTGCCTGTTCGTGGAATTCCACGGCAGCGACGCCGGCGTTGCCGAGCAGGCCGAGACCTTCGGCATGATCGCCGAAGAAAATGGCGGCGGGCCGTTCCTGTGGACCAGCGTCGCCGAGGAGCGGACCAAATTGTGGAAGGCGAGGCACGACGCCTACTGGGCCTCGCTGACCTTGCGGCCGGGCGCCAAGGGCCTGTCGACCGATGTCTGCGTGCCGATCTCGCGCTTTGCCGAATGCGTCACCGAGACCGAAGCCGATATTGCCGAGATGGGCCTGATCGCGCCGATCGTCGGTCATGCGGGCGACGGCAATTTCCATGTGCTGGTGCTGATGGATGTCAACGATCCCGAGGAAATCGCGCTGTCGGAAAAGTTCGTCGCACGGCTCAATATGCGGGCGATCGCCATGGAGGGCACCTGCACCGGCGAGCACGGCATCGGCCAGGGCAAGATCGGCTTCCTGCGCCACGAACTCGGCCATGGCGTCGACATCATGCGCACCATCAAACAGGCGCTCGATCCGCAAAACATCATGAATCCGGGCAAGATCCTGCCTGACATGGGCTAAGGGCATCGTGAGGCGCCGGTCTTGACCGCGCCGCCATTCGGGTCGAGGCTCCTCAAGTGGCAAGCCTGAAAAACAGGCGTGCCGGCTGAGGAGGACTGTCATGGCCATTTCACGCAAGGAAGAAGCGCGCGCGCTGAGCGCCGACGAAAAGGAATTGGTGGAGAAGTCGCACCATCCGGCGGTGCAGGATCTTTCCGACGCCGACCTTTCCGGCCTGGTCAAGCTGTTGCGGGAACGGCGCGACAAGGCGCAGACCGAAGCGCATCGCCGCCGTCGTGAAATCCGCGGCAAGGGCGCGGCAAAGGGCGCGACCGCCTCGAAGGCTGATGGCGGTTCACAAGTGAAGCTTGCGGTGCTGGCGACGGCGATGCGGCGGCTGAACGGCGAGGCCGAACTGCGCCGCCAACTGGCGGCCCGCATTTCGCTGGTCGGCAACGCGCGCAAGGCGCTGACCTTGAAGCAGAAAGCCCCGAACGGTCCTACGCACAATTCGCGCACGGCGCACAAGGGTATGCGGGCCGTGGCCAACCAGAAGGTTGCAAGCCTGGTCCGACCGGCTGAACTCGGCCGGCAGCGCAAGGCGGCCAAGGTGGCGCAGGCGAAACGCGACGCACGTTGAGGGGCCGCGGAGGCCGCCAGCCGACGCTCTACTGCGCAGCGACAAAGCTTCTCTTACTTCGCCTGCACAAGCGTCTGCAGCATGGGACGGGTGGGGGCGAAGAAGGTCGTGCCGGTGTGCGGCGTCGAGACGTCGAGCAGCCGGTCATAGGCGCCGGGCGGATCGCCGACATACATGCGCTGCAGCATTTTCTCGGTGACCCAGAGATATCTGGAATAGCCGATGAAGTAGGTGCCGAATTCGTTCTGCCCGGGCCTGCCGAACGGCATGTTGTCGCGCAATATATCGTATTCATTGCCGTCGGCATCCTCGATGGTGGCCAGCGACTTGTGCGACTTGCGCGGCGCGTCGTCGTCATCGATCTCGATGTTGTCGATCTTGGTGCGGCCGATGATCGCCTCCTGCTCGGGCGTCGGAATGCGCGCCCAGCCCTGCATGTCGTGCAAATATTTCTGGACCACGACATAGCTGCCGCCGGCAAAATCGGCATCCTCGTCACCGACCAGCGCCGAGGCGGGCAAGTCAAGGCCAGCCGGGTTGGCGGTGCCGTCGACGAAGCCGAGCAGGTCGCGGGCATCGAAATAGCGAAAGCCCGTCACTTCGTCGACGACGGTCACACCGGGACCAAGCCTGTCGAGCAGGATACGTTCGAATTCGAAGCACATGTCGGGCCGCTCGGCGCGAATGTGGAAGAGCAGGTCGCCCGGCGTCGTTGGCGCCGAATGGACCGCGCCCTTGA
>NZ_RZSJ01000969.1:0-1119 GCF_003998025.1 Mesorhizobium sp. M8A.F.Ca.ET.021.01.1.1 | reverse complement strand
GCTCGACCGCAGCCCCAATGAATTCTACCGCATGCTGGACCGGCTGGTGCGGCGCGGCTACGTCACGCGGCTCGATGGCGACCGCTATTCGCTGACACTGAAGCTGTTTGGCCTGGCCCAGTTGCACGCGCCGGTGCGGCGGTTGGTTTCCTATGCGACGCCGCTGATGCGCGAGCTTGCCGAGACCTCGCAACAGGCCAACCAACTCGTTGTTTTTGATCGCGGTTCCGCCGTGGTGATCGGCCAGCAGGAAGCGCCGAATTACTGGGGCATCTCGATCCGCGTCGGTTCCCACATCAGCCTGTTCGACACCGGTTCGGGCCACGTCCTGCTCGCCTTCCGTTCGCCGGAAGAGCGCCAGATGATGATTTCCGAGCACGTCCGCAGCACTGACAAGACGGCGCAGCCGGCCGAGTTCTTCGCCCGTCTCGACCAGATCCGCGACCGCGGCTACGAGATGATGGCTTCCATGCAGACGGCAGGCGTCTTCAACCTCTCGGCCCCGGTGCGCGGTTCCGACGGCAAGGCCATCGCGGCGCTATCCATCCCCTACATCACGGTGGTCAATGCGCCGTCCGCGCCCGATATCACACGGACCATCGAGCTGTTGCTGGCAACCTGCGAAAAGCTGTCGCATCTGGCCGGGTCGGCTGTCGGCTCAGCGGCGTGAATTCTTATTTGAATGAAGAATTCCTCCGTGAGATGATCTGAAAAAAGCTATCGGAGGAGCCTCGCCATGATCATCGACACCCATCTGCATCTCATCGATCGCTCGGCCCTGCGCTATCCCTGGCTTGCCGGCGTGCCGGCGCTGAACCGCGATTTCTCCTATGAGGAATATGCGGTGGAGGCCCAGCGTGTCGGTGTCGGGCGCGTGCTGCATATGGAGGTCGATGTCGATCCGGCCGACATAGAGGCGGAAACCGCCCGTGTCGAAGGCCTGTCGCGGCAGTCCGGCAGCATGTTGGCCGGGGTGATCGCATCCTGCCGACCGGAAGAGGGTGACTTTCCTGCCTATCTCGAACGCCAGCGTGCGAACCCCTTCGTCAAGGGTTTCCGCCGCGTCCTTCACGTCGTGCCGGATGAGCTTTCGGAAGGGGCATTGTTCCGCAACAACAT
>NZ_RZSJ01000968.1:0-1120 GCF_003998025.1 Mesorhizobium sp. M8A.F.Ca.ET.021.01.1.1 | reverse complement strand
TCTCGGCGGCCGTCAACGCCTCGAACAGCGAAAAATGCTGGAACACCATACCGATGCCGAGCTTCTTGGCAACGCCCGGGCTGGGGATCCGCACCGCCTGGCCGTTCCAGAAAATCTCGCCGGAATTGGGCTCGAGCGAGCCGAACAGCATCTTGACCAGCGTCGACTTGCCGGCGCCGTTCTCGCCGAGCAAAGCGTGGATCTCACCTTTGGCGATGTTGAGGTCGATATGGTCGCACGCCGTCAGCGTGCCGAATATCTTGGTCAGGCCACGAACCTCGAGCAGGTTCGCTCCATCATGATTTGCACTCACAGTGCCTCCCATCCGGATTGCCGGACATGTTCTGTGTTCCCGCAAGCATCGTATGCGCGGCCGGCTCTCGTGCGAAAGCAGCACCCGACTTGAAAGAGCTTCAAGAATTTCAGCGGAAACTCAAGGGCAAAGATCAGCCTGCCTCGCACAAGCATGTGGCTGGCCGACTTTTCGTGCAAACCAAGCCCGCGGCTGCGGCGGGACGCTGAAAACCAAGGCAGACTATCGTCAGGGAACCAGGATGGTCGTGCCTGTCGTTCTGCGTCCCTCAAGATCCTGATGCGCCTTGCCCGCGTCTTTCAGCGCATAACGCTGATTGATCTTGATCTCGACGGCACCACTGAGCACGACCTCGAACAATGCGGCGGCGGAGGCATCGAGGTCCTCGCGTTTTGCATTGTAGACGAACAGTGTCGGCCGCGTTGCGAACAGCGAGCCCTTCTGCGCCAGCAGCGACATCGAGAACGGCGGGATGGGTCCCGAGGACTGGCCGAAGCTGACGAACATGCCGAGCGGCTTCAGGCAGTCGAGCGAGGCCGGGAATGTGTCGTTACCCACGGAATCGTAGACGACGTCGCATTTCCTGCCGCCGGTGATGGCGGCGACGCCGGCGACGAAATCCTGCTCCTTGTAGTTGATGACATGGTCGAAGCCGTGTGCCTTGGCCAGTTCGATCTTGTCGGCGGAGCTGGCGGTGCCGATGACCGTTGCGCCGAGGTGTTTTGCCCATTGGCCTAGAATGAGCCCGACGCCACCAGCCGCGGCATGAAACAGGATCGTGTCGCCTGCCTTGACCTTGAAGGTCCG
>NZ_RZSJ01000967.1:0-1123 GCF_003998025.1 Mesorhizobium sp. M8A.F.Ca.ET.021.01.1.1 | reverse complement strand
GCCGGAATCGCCGTCGCTGATCAAGGCCGTCTTTGATGCCGAACCCAACACCGAAAACGAAGCGCTGACCGCGGCGGACAACGGCTTCGTCTTCTATGAGGTTGGTTCGATCACACCGGCTCGCGACCGCACTCTTGATGAGGTGCGCCAGAGGGTGGTCGCCGACTGGACGGCTGCCGAGACCACCAAGCGGCTCGCCGCCAAGGCGGACGAACTCGAGAAGCGGCTCAAGGCCGGCGCCACGCTCGATGTCATCGCCAGTGAACTCAAGCTGGAAAAGCAGACCAAGCGCGGCCTGAAGCGCGAAGCCGATGATGCCGATTTCGGCAAGGAGGGCGCCGCCGTGATGTTCGGCGTCGGCGAAGGCGGCACCGGCTTGATCCCCTCGCCCACCGGCGACGGCCAGATCCTGTTCAAGGTCGCCGAAGTGTTCGAACCGGCCGGCGCCGACGCCAGCTCGGTGCCGGACGACGCGCAGAAATCATTCACCTCCGGCATGTCCGACGACCTGCTCGACCAATTGGTGGCGCAGTTGCAGACGCAATACGATGTCCGCATCGACCAGGCCGCCGTTGCCCAAGCCTCGACAAGATGAGCGCGCTGAAAACCCATATCGCCAAGGTCGCGACCGGCACCGCCCTGTCCTTCGAGGAGGCGTGCGAGGCCTTCGACATCATCATGTCGGGCGATGCGACCCCAGGGCAGATCGGCGGCTTCCTGATGGCGCTGCGCGTGCGCGGCGAGACGGTCAGCGAGATTTCAGGCGCCGTCGCCACGATGCGTGCCAAGATGCTGCGCGTCGATGCCCCTGACGGCGCCATCGACATCGTCGGCACCGGCGGCGATAATTCGCACTCGGTCAACATCTCGACAGGATCAGCCTTCGTCATTGCGGCCAGTGGCGTGCCGGTCGCCAAGCACGGCAATCGCGGCCTGTCCTCGCTGACCGGTGCGGCCGATGTCCTGATCGCGCTCGGCGTCAAGATCGACCTCTCGCCCGAGTTCATCGGCCGTTGCATTCGTGAGGCAGGCGTCGGCTTCATGTTCGCCCCCGCACACCATCCGGCGATGAAACATGTCGGCCCCACACGCGTCGAGCTCGGCACCCGCACCATCTTCAACC
>NZ_RZSJ01000966.1:0-1129 GCF_003998025.1 Mesorhizobium sp. M8A.F.Ca.ET.021.01.1.1 | reverse complement strand
GTCCTGGGGCTTGAAGGGCTGCATTTTGCCGGCGAACGGCCTTTCGCTCTCGAGCAGCGGCTGATCAACCTGTCAGCGGTGGCCGAGGCAGCGGACGAGGCGTTCCTCGAAATCGCGGCGGGGCCGTGGCTGATCGGCCGCGTGCCCTGGAGCGAAGCCGAGCACCGCATCCGCGCCATGGCCGCCGACGATACGATCGCCGATTCACTCGACATCGATACCGGCGCGCCGTGCCTGGTGGTCGAGCGGCGAACATGGAGCGCCGAGCATCCAGTGACGCATGTGCGCTTCATCTATCCGGCGGAAAGCCACACGCTGGTGGCAAGGTTCACGCCGTCGCAGGGGTGAGTGCGCCCTCGCTTTCGTCATCCTAGGGCGAAGCAAGGAGCGAAGTGACGCGCGCAGACCCTAGGATCCATGCCGTGACGCTAAAGCTTTGCAATGTTTACAGAATTCTGCACCGCCGCGTTCCTCGACAAAGGTCACGGCATGGATCCTCGGGTCAAGCCCGAGGATGACGAACATCGGTGGGCTGGAGGGACAGCGCCCCCCTCTGCCTTGCCAGGCATCTCCCCCACGAGGGGGAGATCGGCAGCTGCACTGTCGGCTTAAATCGCAGCCGTAATAATGATCTCGACCAGATATTCGGGGCCGGCAAGCTTTGCCTCGCCGGTGGCGCGGGCGGGCGTGTGGCCCTGCGGTACCCACTTGTCCCATTCGGAATTCATCTCGGCGAAGGTGCCCATGTCGGCCAGCCAGATGATCGCCTGGACGATCTTGGTCTTGTCGGTGCCGGCCTTGGCCAACAACCCATCGATGGTCGCAAGGATGTCGCGGGTCTGCGAGGCGACGTTGCCGCCGGGTTCGCCGACCTGGCCGGCCAGATAGACTGTGTTGCCGTGGATGACGATCTGGCTCATGCGCGGGCCAACATCGATGCGACGAATGCTCATTGCGAGGTTCCTTCCGTTGTGGTCGCGCCTCTTTAGAGTCGCCGTCCGCTTCGAGCAAGGCCGCCTGAACCGAAACCGTTTGAGCCAATCGCTCCATCCAGGGCCAGGCGCGTACACGGCGAGTTGACCACCGCGTCGCAATTCCGCCGGATTGGCTTGTTGACTAATGTAATAAC
>NZ_RZSJ01000965.1:0-1132 GCF_003998025.1 Mesorhizobium sp. M8A.F.Ca.ET.021.01.1.1 | reverse complement strand
GCGCAGTGCTTGCTCTGAAGCCCGGCGAGTTCGAGGCTGAGCGCACCAGCTTTTTCCCGTCGGTCAAGGCCACGCTCAACCATGTGCTTGCGGTCGATTATCTCTATCTGGACTTTCTCGAAGAGGGCGGCGTCGGTGCCGCTGCCCATGATGACTTCGTGCCTTTCGACGAACCACAGGAGCTTTTTGCCGCGCAGGTCGCGGCCGACCGGCGGCTGATTGCCTTCTGCGATGGCTTGTCGGAAAGCGATCTAGATCGCCGCGTCATCACCGACCGGCGCGAGGACGGCATGATCCCGGAAAAGATCGGCAATATCCTGGCGCACGTCTTCCTGCACGACATCCACCATCGCGGCCAGGTCCACGCCATGCTGTCCGGCACCTCCGTCGCGCCGCCGCAACTCGACGAGTTCCTGCTCGATTATGATGTCAGGGTTAGGCGGGACGAGGTTGAGAGGCTTCGGTTGTGAGACCAGGTCCTTCGCTAGTCATGTCACAGCCACATCATAATGGGCGAAATGCGGGTCGGATGTGAGGATGGTCAGATTTTCCACTTGCGCCTGCGCAATCAGCAGTCTGTCGAACGGATCACCATGGTGGCGAGGTAGGCCACCAACGGCGTTCGCGTGCTGTAAGGTTACGGTGAGCGGCTGAAATCGCATCCTTGGAAGCAGCGCCGGCAGATCGTCCGGCGCGTTGAGCTTTCCGATCGAACGTTTGATGGCAATTTCCCAAACGCTCGCCGCGCTCACGAACACCACCGCTTCCGAAACCAGGATGCCGCGGTGATGCTCGCTGAGACGTCGGTCGTCCGAAATTGACCAGAGGATGATATGTGTGTCGGCGAGGAAGGGGCCGACCGTCATTTTACGAACTCGTCCCATTCAGGACCGAGTTCGTCAAAATCATCCGCAATCCAGATCTTGCCCTTCAAAGCGCCGATACGCGGCAGAGGTTCGGCCACCGCCGGAGGTACAATGCGCGCCGCCACCTTGCCGTGGCGCGTAAGAACGATCTCCTCACCTGCTTCCGCGCGGCTGACAAGTTCCGACAGTTTGGCCTTGGCTTCGGCGACGGAAACATTCATGTGCTCGATCCTTTATGACTAGAATTTAGGTCATAATCGACCGAA
>NZ_RZSJ01000964.1:0-1137 GCF_003998025.1 Mesorhizobium sp. M8A.F.Ca.ET.021.01.1.1 | reverse complement strand
GCCATGCGCTGGGTGCATGGCGAGCCGCTGTCGGCCCTCCTCGGCGCCAGCCGCCGCGCATCGCGGCCGGACTTCCTCAAGGGGCTGATCGCGGTGCTGATCACCTCGGCTTTGTCCGAAATCCTGCTCTATTTGCTGGAGCCGGGGATCGCTCGCGGCACGATCAGCCTGTCGTCCTGGCTGTTGTTCGCGATCCCGATCGTCGCGCTCGTCTTGCTGCAGACCTCGTCGGAAGAGGTGCTGTTTCGTGGCTACCTGCTGCGCGGCCTGGCCAACCGGTTCCGCAACCCTTTCATCTGGGGGCTGCTGCCCGGCCTGCTGTTCACCTCGCTGCACTGGAGCGGCGGCTCCTCGGCCGCCATCAACGCCTGCGTCCTGGTCTCGATCGCCGCTTTCGCGCTGCTTCTGACGCTCGTGGTCTATGCCACCGGCAATCTCGGCGCGGCACTTGGCGCTCATCTCGGCAACAACCTGACCGGCTTCCTGCTGATCTCGCATCAGGAGAGCTACAATTCCTTCGCCTTGTTCACCGCCAAGCCGCTCGAAGGGCCGGGCTGGATGATGTCGGATGCCATTCTCATTGCCCTCATCGGCATCGCCTGCAGCCTGCTGACGATTGTCTTGCTGCTGCATCCGCGCTCGCCGCTGAGGGTTACGGCCGAGGTTACGGACGGCGCGCGTGCGGCCTGATCGCGGCCCGGGAAACGGCGTGACGCGGGCCTTGCCTTGACTCTCGCGCCGATTTCCTGTCTACAGCCCCCGAATTCCGCGACGAGTATCCCTCCGAGCAAGCCGACCAGGACGCCGAAGCCTCTTTGAGGCCAAGTGCTGTAAACAGATCCTGGAGGCCAACACCCGGCAGCGCTGTGCGCCCCCGGGTGCTTTTTGGTTTTGGGCTTTTGCTTGGACTGGCTTTTGCTTGGAGACCGGGCGCGAACGCATTACCTCTCGGGTCGAATGAACCGGGATCGAAGGAAGCAAGATGTTTGAATCGCTGCAGGAGCGCCTTGGCTCCATCCTGAACGGCCTGACTGGCCGCGGCGCGCTGTCGGAGGCTGATGTCTCGGCGGCGTTGCGCGAGGTGCGCCGTGCGCTGCTCGAGGCCGACGTGGCGCTGGAAGTGGTCCGCTCCTTCAC
>NZ_RZSJ01000963.1:0-1140 GCF_003998025.1 Mesorhizobium sp. M8A.F.Ca.ET.021.01.1.1 | reverse complement strand
GGTCTGCCCGGCCTCGCCATACAGCGACAGCACGGTTTCATAGCCCTTGATGGCCGCCGCATAGTTGAGGTCGGCGCGCGCCGCTCCCGCCGACAGGAACAGCGTCGCGGCCTGCGACAGCGTCCGGTCGGCGAAATTCACCTTCAGCGCCTTGCGCGACACCTCGTCGATATCGACCGCCTCGGCCAGCTTCGCCTGTGCCGCGCCGAAGGCGCCCAGGGCCAACTGCTCCTCGGCCTGACGGCGCAGTTCCGTCACACGCGAATCGTCGGCGGCCAGCGTCTTCATCTCGGCGCGTACCTTGACGAAGGCGTCGGCCGCCTCGCGCAGCCGGGCATTCAGGCTCTCGGCCGACAAATGGCTGGTGTCGGCGCTGATCAACGCCCCATAGAGCGGCGCCAACGGCATGTCGGCGTCGCTGGCGATCCGCTCGACCTCGCCGCGCATGTCCGGCGTCACGTCGGCCATGGCCAGCAGCAGCCGTTCGCGCTCCGGCAACTGCCCCTTGGCCGCGGCGGCGAAAAACAGCTTCGGCAGGCCGCTCTCGACATAGGGCAGTTGCCTGCCGCGCGACAGGTCGTAGACCTCCTGTTGCACCAGCGTCAGCACCGATCGGATTTCGAGCCCGTCCGTGCCGAGATATTTGGCCAGCGCCGTGGTGAAGGGCGAGTTCTGGCCGGTGCCATCGGCGGCCGTCTCGCCGGGTGCGGCCGAAAAAGCGAACAGGATGTTTTCCGCCCGCCCGATGCGGCCAAGACCCGGCGTGACCTTGTCGGCGACATCCTTGGCCAGCGAGGTCGCGCCGCGCCCGTCGCCGCCGCTCCCCGAGAACGGATCGCTGCGGCAGGCGTCGAGCACGATCAGCCCGACTTTCGCGGTGGCCGCGACCGCGTCGCGCACCTCTTCCAGCGGCAGGCTGGTCTTGTCCAGCGCATCGAGCGAGGACGGATCGGCATCGACCGGCAGCAGCCGGTTGTCGCCCGATATTTCGACGCCATGGCCTGAGAAATACACCAGCGCAACGTCTGCGCCCTTGGCGTCTTGGCGGAAATCGTCGAGCGCGCGGCGCATGCGCCTGAGATCGCGGTTGGTTTCGAGCACCACGTCGAAACCAAGTTTCTTCAGCGCCGCTTCCATCGC
>NZ_RZSJ01000962.1:0-1141 GCF_003998025.1 Mesorhizobium sp. M8A.F.Ca.ET.021.01.1.1 | reverse complement strand
GCCGCACCACCACGCAGGCCGATTGGGCGACGATCGAGACTGCCGTCGCCGAAGGCCGGCGCGGCGACGCCATAACCGCCTTCCTCAAATCGGTGGGCATGCCCCGCCTGCTCATCGTCTTCATGAAGCTCATGCCGATCTGGCGACGGCTCAAGGCGGTGGCGCATACCTTGCCGCATGATGGCGCCATCGTCGGCGGCGATCAGCTTGGCAGGCCGCTCGATCCCAGCCGCTGGGCTTCGCTGCGCGTGCCGGTATTGGTGAGCGACGGCGGCAAGAGCCCGCCATGGATGCGGCATGGCAACAAGGCCCTGGCCAAGGCATTGCCCAATGCAAGCTATCAGACGCTGCCCGGCCAGAACCACATGCTGAAGCCGGCCGCGCACGCCCCGGTGCTGACGGCGTTCTTCAACAGCCTGGATTAGGTACGGACGTCAACCCATGCGAATAAAAGGAAATCGACCATGCGGCTTCGCCATATCCTCATCAAGGTCGACGACCAGGACAAGGCGCTGGCCTTCTACACCTCGGTCATGGGTTTTGTGAAAAAGCATGATCACGACAGCGGTCCAATCCGCTGGCTGACGGTGGTGGCACCCGACGATGGCGGCACGGAACTGGTGCTCGAACCCAACAGCGCCCCGCCGGCGCGCGCCGCGCAGCAAGCGCTTTACGACGCCCGTTTCCCGGCGGCGCTCATCACCGTCGGCGACATCCACGCCGAGTTCGACCGGCTCACCGCGCGCGGCGTGAAATTTCTCGGGCCTCCGGAACGCACAGGCCCGGTGACATCGGCCTTCTTCGACGACACCTGCGGCAATTTCATCGTGATGGCCGAGCCATCCGCCTGAAGCGCTTGTTGCTGGGACAGGAAACAGACCGGCCGCGCCCGGCTTGCGGTGCCCGCCTCGCCCGTGGCATCTGTCCGCTGGAACGGATCACCGGCAACAGCATGGCAGCACGACCACCTCCGCCCGGCCGGCCGCCAGCCGGCAAGCCCCGCAGCGCCGGGTCTCCCGGCGTCAGCCTGAACCGCGCGATGTCAAAACTCGGCCTGTGCTCGCGCACGCAGGCCGAAGTGCTGATCGCGGCGGGTCGCGTGCGCGTAGGCGGCAAGGTCGTGCGTGACGCGGCGTTGCGC
>NZ_RZSJ01000961.1:0-1150 GCF_003998025.1 Mesorhizobium sp. M8A.F.Ca.ET.021.01.1.1 | reverse complement strand
CGGCACGCCTGAGCCCTCTAGATAGCAACGGGCGACCCGATACTCGGCATCGACAAGACCCGCGCGTGCCGCGACCGCCAAGTGCTGAAAGGCTTCTGCCGGCTTGTCGCTGAGCTGGATTGCCCGGCGCAACGCAACTGCGGGGAAGGCGCGATCAGTCAGCTGATTCAGGATTGCCATCGATGCGGCCCCTCCGTAGTCCAACCAACTGCCCTACGGTTCCCGCATGGCTTCCTGGCCGATCGGGAGCATCACGCCAAGAATGTATTTGAGCACAGTGCGCCGACCGACTTTCACATCTGCCGTCACCGGCATGCCGGGGCTGACCACGAACCCGGTGGGCACGTCGTGCAACGCGACCTGATCGATGGAAATCCGCGTACGATAGAACGGCTCAGCATCAGAAGGCAGCATGGCCCGAGAGCTGTTCTGATCGCGCACCTGGTCTCGTGCCGAGAAGGAATCAGGGCTGAGCGCTCGTACGGTGCCGTGGGCGAGGCCGTATTGCGAATAGGGAAAGGTGTCGAACTTGATGACCACTGGGTCGCCGACATGAACGAAGCCGCTGCTCCGGCCGACGATGTTTGTCTCGATCTCGAGAGGCGCGTTGACCGGCACCAGAGTGATCAAGCGCTCACCAGACTGCAGAACCGCCCCAACCGAAACCTTCGCCACCGACTGGACGATAGCGTCGGCTTCGCTCCGCAGTTCGACCAACTGCTTGCGCAGCTTCGCCTTGTTGAGGAGTTCGCGGGCGTCGGACAATCGCGAGTTCGCCTCCGACAGGCTCTGTGAGACTTCCGCTCGCCAACTCTGAATGTATCCGTTGCGGTCGGCGGCCGTCCCCCCCTGCTGGCGTTTGGCGGCTTCTGTTGTTTGCTCGGCATTGCTGAGTGAGCGGGACATTTCCGCCCAGTTGTCCTCGGCGAGGAGCGTATTGAGGCGACTACCCACCTGTCTTGCTTCCAGCTGTTTTCGCATCTGTTCGATCGAGGCCGCGACCTTGAGCCGCTGGCGGTAGCCTTCCGCATCAGATTGTGATCGCGAGATCACGGAACTGAGTTCGTCAAGCTGTCGGTCAAAACTATCGAGCTTGGAGTCATAGACTGCCTTACGGCGCTCGAAGATGGACGCCTGCAGGGTCCAGGAT
>NZ_RZSJ01000960.1:0-1155 GCF_003998025.1 Mesorhizobium sp. M8A.F.Ca.ET.021.01.1.1 | reverse complement strand
TTGTATCTACACGAGAGAGATTTCGTGGGATTGAAGCGATTGAGCCAAGGTCCGGGCGGCCGCCCGGACCTTGGCTTGGCGAAGTCGCCCGTACCACCTGAGGTTACAGCCGCGGGAGAGCTTGGGATCTTCGCCTTCGTCACGCACGACCGAACAGTCGCTTGGTTCCAACCGTACGCACAAGGCAGGTTACCGTGAACATGATCATTTGTGGAGTTGATGTTTCGAAGGATTGGCTGGACGCGCATGTCTGGCCCGACGGGGCAGTAGAGCGCTTCACCAACGACGCGACGGGGATCGCAGCTCTTTGGCTGTTCTGTCACAACCATGGCGCAACCCACGCGGTGATGGAGGCGTCGGGCGGCTATGAGCGGTTGGGCTTCATGCTTTTGTGGGCGCACGGCATGCCGTGCGCTCTGGTCAATGCCAAGAGCGTGCGCCGCTTCGCCGAGGCGATGGGCTATCTGGAGAAGACCGACCGTATCGACGCTTCCATCATCGCCCATTACAGCGCAGTCAAGAAGATCGTGCCGACGCCACCACCCAGCACTGCCCAGCAGCGGCTTACTGCGCTGGTTGGGCGGCTTTGCCAGGTCGTCGGCGATGCGACCGTCAACAAGCAGCGTAGAAGCGCCGCGCGCGATGCCGAGACAGGCGCCAGCATCGAGGCGATGCTGGCTTTCCTCAAGCGTGAGGAGCGGCGCCTGGAAGGCGAGATCGCCTCGATGATCGACGATGATCCGCTGTGGGCCAGATTGGGATCGGCCTTCCGTTCGCTCAAGGGCGTGGCTGGCCGCACCGTGGCTCGCCTCATAGCCGAACTGCCCGAGATCGGCCTCATCTCCAACAAAGCAATCGCCAAGCTGGCAGGCCTCGCCCCTATCGCCAACGACAGCGGCAAGCGCGCCGGCAACAGGCATGTGCGCGGCGGACGCGCCGGGCCCCGGGGCATCCTCTTCATCGTCGCAGCCATCGCAGCCAAGTTCGATCCCCATCTCAAAGCGTTCGCTCAACGGTTGCAACAGGCGGGAAAGCCCAAAATGCTCATCCGCATCGCACTCGCCAGAAAACTTCTCGTCATCCTCAACGCAAAAGCACGCGACGCGAGAAGCGAATTCGCAAATGCAACTTGACACCCCAGATAGTCGCTCTCCC
>NZ_RZSJ01000095.1:0-14158 GCF_003998025.1 Mesorhizobium sp. M8A.F.Ca.ET.021.01.1.1 | reverse complement strand
GTGAAGTTCACCGATGAAGGCCATGTGCTGGTCGACGTGACCGGAGAACGGGTTCCGACGGGAACCAGGCTGACGATCTCGGTCACCGACA
Organism: Mesorhizobium sp. M8A.F.Ca.ET.021.01.1.1; assembly: GCF_003998025.1. NCBI lineage: Bacteria > Pseudomonadati > Pseudomonadota > Alphaproteobacteria > Hyphomicrobiales > Phyllobacteriaceae > Mesorhizobium > Mesorhizobium sp. M8A.F.Ca.ET.021.01.1.1. The sequence continues at coordinate 14,067 of NZ_RZSJ01000095.1, read as the reverse complement.
CCGGCATCGGCATCCCCGAGGAAAAGCTGAAACTGGTGTTCGAGAAATTCAGCCAGGTCGACACGTCGTCGACGAGGCGCCACGAAGGCACCGGCCTTGGTCTTGCCATCACCTCGCGGCTGGTCGACCTGATGGGCGGCGACATCGGCGTCGAGAGCGCCGAGGGCAAGGGATCGACCTTCTGGTTCACGGTGACGCTGCCCGGGGCCGGGCAGCAGAACGGGCAGCGCATCACGCCGGTGGACGTGACGGGCGCACGCGTGCTGATCGTCGACGACAATGCCGTCAACCGCGCCATCCTGACCGAGCAGATGACCTCCTGGACGTTCGATTCCTGCGCTGCCGAAAGCGGCGCCGAAGGCCTCAAGGTGCTGATCGCCGCGGCAGCTTATGGCGTGGCGGTCGACTGCGTGGTGCTCGACTACCAGATGCCCGAGATGACCGGCGCCGAAATGGCGCGCATCGTGCGCAATACCGAGGGCCTCGCGGACACGCCGATCATCATGCTGACCTCGGTCGACCAGTCGCTTGCCAACACCAGCTACCGCGATCTTGGCATCGACGCGCAATTGATCAAGCCGGCACGCTCCTCGGCGCTCCTGGAGACGCTGGTCGCGACCATCCAGCGTCATCGCCACACCACCAGCGGCCACGCCGTTCAGCCGCCAGCGGGCGAGGTGCTCGAGGTTGCCCTGCGGTCGTCTCTGGCGGTAGCCGAGCAGCGCGCGCAGCTGCAGCCGCCACCGGTTCGTCCCAGGCCGCCTGCCACGGTCGGCGGGCACAGGCTGGATATCCTCGTGGCCGAGGACAATGAGGTGAACCAGATGGTCTTCACCCAGATCCTCGGCGAGACCGGATATGGTTTCGAGATCGTCGGCAATGGCCGCAAGGCGCTCGACGCTTTCGGCACGCTCAACCCGTGCATGATCCTGATGGATGTCTCGATGCCGGAGATGAGCGGTCTCGAAGCGACGGCCGCGATCCGCCTGCTGGAGCAGGAAACCGGCACGCATGTGCCGATCGTCGGCGTCACCGCGCATGCGCTCAAGGGCGACCGCGAACGCTGCCTGGAGGCGGGCATGGACGACTATCTGCCCAAGCCGATCAGCCCAAGGGCCTTGCTCGAGAAGGTCGACCGCTGGGTCGGCGCCGGCCGTCAGGTCCATCGCAACGCGGGATAGCACCCGCGTCGCCCCGATTTCAGGATCCGGCGAGGCAGGGAATCAGCAGGGGATTTGCCGCTACCCCTGCGTGCAGTGACTATGGTGCGATCGCGCCATATCAAAGACCGTCTCCAGCCGGAACAATAGCAAAATCGAATTCCGCTCTTCTCGGTTACGGGCGGGAGCAGCGACCGCCTGCAAGAAACAGCGTCACCTACCCCAACGGACCTGTTTTTGGCGATGGCCCGGCCATGACACGCTCTGGCTGCGAGCAACGCGCTCCCGTCCGGATTTTATTCACGTGGGAAAGCTCGGTCGAATCCCGGGTGATTCCAGCCGCCGGTCGGCTCAAGCCCCTGATTCCGGCGGTAAACCCGGACCGGGCCGCGAGCGCCGGGCATCAGCGCCTTTCCCGGTGCGGGCGACGCGTTACCGGGCTGACACGAAACTGTCATGCGACTGTTATAATCGAAGGCTATTGGCCTCAGCGGGCGCCGGAGGAAATGGCGCCGAGAGACCATCTTCCGAACAGGAGCAGGCCACATGAGACATTTCATCCGCTCGGCGGCCGTTGCGATTGCAATGGCTGCGGCGTCCACCCTCACCCTTTCCGCAGCAATGGCAGCTGACCTTTCCGGCGCCGGCTCGACCTTCATCTATCCGGTGTTCGCCAAATGGGCCGACACCTACAAGAAGGACACCGGCATCGGCCTCAACTATCAGTCGATCGGCTCGGGCGGCGGCATCAAGCAGGTCATCGCCAAGACCGTGACCTTCGGCGCCACCGACAAGCCGATGTCCGACGCCGATCTGGAAAAGAACGGCCTCGTGCAGTTCCCGATGGTGATGGGCGGCATCGTGCCGATCGTCAACCTCACGGGCATCAAGCCGGGCGAACTCGTCCTCGACGGCAAGACGCTGGCCCAGATCTATCTCGGCGCCATCACCACCTGGGATGACGCCGCGATCAAGGCGCTGAACCCCTCGCTCACCCTGCCGTCGACCGCGATCGCCGTCGTGCATCGTTCGGACGGCTCGGGCACCACCTTCAACTTCACCGACTACCTCGTGAAGCTCTCGCCCGACTGGAAGGACAAGGTTGGTTCGGACACGGCCGTCGAATGGCCGACCGGCGTCGGCGCCAAGGGCAGCGAAGGCGTTGCCAACACCGTCAAGCAGACCGACGGCGGCATCGGCTACGTCGAATATGCCTATGCCAAGCAGAACAAGCTGTCCTACTCCAAGATGCTGAATGCAGCCGGCAAGGTCGTCGAGCCGTCGCTCGAATCCTTCGGCGCCGCCGCTTCGAATGCCGACTTCAAGACTGCCAAGAACTTCAACGTCATCATCACCAACGAGCCCGGCGACGCCACCTGGCCGATCGCCGCCTCGACCTGGGTGCTGATCCACAAGGCTCCGGACGATGCCGCCGCCACCGGCGAAGCGCTGAAGTTCTTTGCCTGGGCCTACAAGGACGGCAAGGAAACCGCCAAGGCGCTCGACTACGTGTCGATCCCCGACAGCGTCGTCGACCTGATCAAGGCTTCGTGGAAGGCCGACATCCAGGCCGGCGGCAAGCCGGTCTACGCTGGCGAGTAACATCACCCGAAGGAGCGCCGCTTTACGCGGCGCTCCTTTTTCTCAACACAAAGAGCCGAGCTTGACATGAGTGCTGTCCAGGAAGCCTTGCCAGCCATCAAGGGCTCGCGCGATGCCATCGTCAGACGTTTCGCGCTGACGGACACGATCTTCCATGCGGCGACCCGTGCCGCCGCGATCCTGGTTCTGGTCCTGCTTGGCGGCGTCGTCATCTCGTTGTTTGCCGGTTCCTGGCAAGCGCTCTCGACCTTCGGCTTCTCCTTTCTGACCACGGAAAGCTGGAACCCGGTGACCGAGAAATTCGGTGCGCTGGCGCCCATCTACGGCACCATCATCACATCCGCCATCGCCATCCTGATTGCCGTGCCGCTCGGCATTGGCATCGCGATCTTTCTCACCGAACTTTGCCCGCGCGCATTGCGGCGCCCGATTGGCATGGCGGTCGAACTGCTCGCCGGCATCCCCTCGATCATCTACGGCATCTGGGGCCTGTTCGTGCTGGCACCGTTCCTGCAGACGACGGTGCAACCCTTTATCATCTGGCTGTTCCATGGTGTTCCCGGGCTCAACAATCTGTTTGCCGGCCCGCCCTATGGTATCGGCCTGCTCACCTCGGCGATGATCCTCGCCATCATGATCCTGCCTTTCATCACCTCGATCACCAAGGACGTGTTCGACACGGTGCCGTCGGTGCTGAAAGAGTCGGCCTACGGCATCGGTTGCACGACCTGGGAAGTGACGCGGCGCGTGGTCATTCCCTATACCCGGATCGGTATCATGGGCGGCGTCATGCTCGCCCTTGGCCGTGCGCTCGGCGAAACGATGGCCGTCACTTTCGTCATCGGCAACGCGCACCGCATCTCGACTTCGCTGTTCGCGCCCGCCACGACGATCTCGGCGACCATCGCCAACGAATTCACCGAAGCCGTTGGCGATCTCTACACCTCCTCGCTGGTGGCGCTCGGCCTGATCCTGTTCGTCATCACCTTCCTCATCCTTGCCATCGCACGCTACATGCTGATGCGCATCGACGCCCGTACGGGAGCCTGACCGATGTCCACAGCCGCATCGCTTCACCAAAGCCGCAAGCGCAGGAATGGCGTGATGATGACGCTGTGCGTCGTCGCCGCCGGCATTGGCCTCGCCTGGCTGGCGCTTATCCTCGGCGCGCTGCTCTACAAGGGCCTGTCCGGCGTCTCGCTGGCCGTGTTCACCGAAATGACGCCTCCGCCCGGCGACGCCGGCGGCCTGCTCAATGCCATCTACGGCAGCGTGGTGATGACGATCATCGCCGTGATCGTCGGCACGCCGATCGGCGTGCTCGCCGGTACCTACATGGCCGAATACGGCCGCTTCTCCAAGCTCACCACCATCGTGCGCTTCATCAACGATATCCTGTTGTCGGCGCCATCGATCATCATCGGCCTGTTCGTCTACGAGTTGATGGTGCGGCCGATGGGACATTTCTCCGCCATTGCCGGCGCCGTTGCGCTGGCCATCCTGGTCATTCCGGTCGTGGTGCGCACCACCGAGGACATGCTCAACCTGGTGCCGAACGCGCTGCGTGAAGCCGGCACCGCGATCGGCGCGCCGCGCTGGGTGGTCATCAAATCTGTCGCTTACCGCGCCGCGCTCTCCGGCATCGTCACCGGCATATTGCTCGCCATCGCCCGCATCTCCGGCGAGACGGCGCCGCTGCTCTTCACCGCGCTCAACAACCAGTTCTGGTCGAGCAATCTCAACGCGCCGATGGCCAGCCTGCCTGTCACCATCTTCCAGTTCGCTCTCAGCCCCTATGAGGAATGGCAGCAACTGGCATGGACCGGCGCACTCATAATCACCCTGACGGTTCTCGGCCTGAGCATTTTCGCCCGCAGCCTTACCGGACGCAGAGAGGACAGATGAAACCGATGTTGTCCACCGAGTTGAACACGCCCGAAGTGGCCGTGGATAAGGCCAAGATCGAGGTCAAGAATCTCAACTTCTACTACGGCCAGTCGAAGGCGTTGAAGGATATCAGCCTGTCGCTGCCCGAGCGCAGCGTCACCGCCTTCATCGGCCCGTCGGGCTGCGGGAAGTCGACGCTGCTGCGCGTCTTCAACCGCATCTACGAGCTCTACCCGAAGCAGAGCGCCGACGGCCAGGTGCTGCTCGACGGCCAGAACATCCTCGACCGCTCGCAGGATCTCAACCTCCTGCGCACCAAGATCGGCATGGTGTTCCAGAAGCCGACGCCGTTCCCGATGTCGATCTACGAGAACATCGCTTTCGGCGTCCGGCTCTACGAGAAGATCAGCAAGTCCGAGATGGACGGCCGTGTCGAACAGGCGCTGAAGCGCGCGGCGTTGTGGACCGAGGTCAAGGACAAGCTCAACGCCAGCGGCCTCAGCCTGTCGGGCGGCCAGCAGCAGCGTCTTTGCATCGCCCGCACCGTGGCGGTGAAGCCGGAAGTCATCCTGCTCGACGAACCAGCCTCGGCGCTCGACCCGCTGTCGACCGCCAAGATCGAGGAACTGATCGACGAGCTGCAGGCCGACTACACGATCGTCATCGTCACCCACAACATGCAGCAGGCGGCGCGCGTGTCGCGCCAGACGGCGTTCATGTATCTGGGCGAACTGGTCGAATTCGACAAGACCGAGAAGATCTTCACGTCGCCTCGTGAGAAGCGCACGCAGGACTACATCACCGGCCGCTTCGGCTGATATCACGCATACGAGGACGAGGATCATGGCCGAACACACAGTCGCAGCCTTCGATGAGGATCTCGGACAGATCAGCAGGCTGATCAGCGACATGGGCGATCTCGCCGGCACGATGGTCGGCGGCGCCACCAAGGCTCTGCTGAATTCCGACAACGCGCTGGCACAGCGCGTCGTCTCCGACGACGCCATCATGGATGCGCGCCAGCGCGAACTCGACGACCGCGCCATCACCCTGATCGCCAAGCGCCAGCCGATGGCCGACGATCTGCGTCATGTCGTCGGCTCGATCCGCATGGCGGGCGACCTCGAGCGCATCGGCGACCTTGCCAAGAACATCGCCAAGCGTGTCGGTTCCGTCGGCCTCACCGCCACGCCGCGCGACCTGTCGCACTCGATCGATTCCATGGCGCAGCTGGTGCTGATCCAGGTGCAGGGCGTGGTCGAGGAATATGCGGCCGGCGATGCCGCCGCCCTCGCCAAGCTCAGGAATGACGACGAACGCATCGACGTCAAATACACCTCGGTGTTCCGCGAACTGCTGACCTACATGATGGAGGATCCGCGCAACATCACGGCTTGCACGCATCTCTTGTTCTGCGCCAAGAATCTCGAGCGCATCGGCGACCATGTGACCAACATCGCCGAGAATGCGTATTATGTGCTGACCGGAACGCAACTGCCCGCCAATCGTCCGAAGCAGGACGAGACGGCGATGTCGGCGCCGGCGGCTTGACGATAGGATGATCTGCCAATGATCGCGCCACGCATCATGGTGGTGGAGGACGAGGAGCCGCTCGGCGTGCTCCTCCGCTACAATCTGGAATCGGAAGGCTACCAGGTCGAGGTGGTGCCGCGCGGCGACGAAGCCGAGATCCGCCTCCAGGAGAATGTGCCCGACCTCCTGGTGCTCGACTGGATGGTGCCGGCTGTTTCCGGCATCGAACTCTGTCGGCGCCTGCGAATGCGGCCCGAGACCGAGAGGTTGCCGATCATCATGCTGACGGCGCGCGGTGAGGAGAGCGACCGCGTGCGTGGCCTTTCGACCGGCGCCGACGACTATCTGGTCAAGCCGTTCTCGACGCCGGAATTCATGGCCCGGGTCAAGGCGCTGCTGCGTCGCGCCAAGCCGGAAGTGCTGTCCAGCGTGCTCAAGGTCGGCGACATCGTGCTCGACCGTGAATCGCACCGGGTCTATCGCAAGAAGAGCGAAATCCGGCTCGGACCGACCGAGTTCCGGCTGCTCGAATTCATGATGCGCCATCCCGGCCGGGTGTTCTCGCGCAGCCAGTTGCTCGACAATGTCTGGGGCGAGACGATCTATATCGACGAGCGCACGGTGGACGTGCATGTCGGCCGGCTGCGCAAGGCGGTCAACAATGGCCGCATGCCCGACGTCATCCGCACCATTCGCGGCGCGGGCTACGCGATCAGGGAAGACTAGGTCGAGGGCGGCTACGCCCCTGACTTCGTCATCCACGAGCGGAGCAAGGAGCGAAGCGACGCGGCGCAGACCCGAGGATCGATGCCGGGACCTCGACGCGTCGCCGCAGTGCAGAATTCTGCACCGTTGCACTCTACGATCGAGGTCACGGCATGGATCCCAGGGTCTCCGCGACGCCGCTTCGCGGCTGCTCCGCCCAGGGATGACGACCTTGAGGGCGCTCGGCCAACCTCCAGCATTGGTGGTGATTCACCGGAGCGTTCGCTCAGGCCACGCTCTTCCCAGCACTGCCTCTCGCCTGCACGCCCGGCGCGAAAATCTCCTGGTCGACGAAGGTCAAGGCGCGCATGGCGCAGCCTTCGCGAATGAGCGGCAGTTCGTTCGGCTCGGTGTCGAAGGAAATCGATTCCGAATGCTGGCCGCCGGCGGTCTGGGCGATGGCCTCGCGCAAGGCCGGCTCGATCAGATCGAAGGCGGCGGCACTGACACCGACCATGGCGACCGGCGCCGGGTCGATCAACGCGAACAGGCTGCCCAGCCCATAGCCCAGCGCCTCGCCCGCCTTGCGATAGGCTTCGCGCTCCGGTCCGTCTTTCTCCCTTGCCGTCGCGGCGAGTGTCCGCATCTGCGCGTCGCTGACATCGGCGACCGGTTCGGCGTCCTCGCCAAGCTGCCTGGCATTACGCCAGATGGCATAGTTGCCGGCATAGGCCTCGACGCAGCCGCGCCGCCCGCAACGGCAAAGCGCGCCGCCCGGGCGATGGATCATGTGGCCGAATTCGCCGCCCGATGAATGGGTGCCGGTGAACAGTTCGCCCTTGAGCACCAGGCCCATGCCGATGCCGTGCGAGAGCAGGATGGCGATGAAGTCGTCGCGGTAGCGTTGAGGGTCGCGCCAGCGCAACGCCACCGCCATCATGTTGCAGTCGTTCTCCATGGTGGCGGGGATGCCGAATTCGGCTTCGAGTATGTCGGCGAAGGCAATGTCCGTCTGCGGCGTGATCGGCGACCACAGCATGGCACGCGCCTTGGTGTCGGTGATGCCCTGGATCGCCAGCGCGATGCGGGCAACACTGCGGATATCGAGATCGGGGTCCTCGATGCGGCGGCGCACTATTGCCGTGCATTCGCCGATCAGCGCCTCGCGCGACATGGTCAGCGTGTCCAGCCGGCGCTGCTCCTCGGCGACCACCTGGCCGGCATAATCGATGACGGCGACGGATAGGAAATTCAGCGACAGCACCACGGTCATCACAGCCGCGGCCTCGGGGTTGAGGCCGAGGCCAACCTGCGGCCGGCCGCGTTTGAGTGAGCCGGCCTCGTTCGGCTTGCCTTCGGTCAGGATACCTTCGCCGATCAGGTCGGCGGATATCGCCGATATGGTCGAGTGGCTGAGGCCAGTGGTGGCGGCGATCTCGGTGCGCGAGGGCTGACCATCCCGGCGCACGGCTGCAATCACCATTGCGCGATTGCGCCGGCGCAGATCGTCGTGGCGGATTCCCACCGACATGCTTTCCCTCCCGGTTGCGGCGGTTCTTGATCCCCCTCGAATACCTCCGGCAACAGCGTCAAACACTGGCAGAAGCGGCCGGTGCTGTCATTTATTTATTGCGAGGCTCGAAAAAAAATTTCCGGCACCTCAAAATCCATCAGAATCGATGTTGACAGTGTTCTGGCGATGGACCAGTGTTTTTTCGAGGCTCGAAAAAATAGAGCCTTTGTGCCGGCCTTCGGGCCAGTTTGGTCGCGCCATACGCGGCGCAGGGAGGATATCATGAAGAGATTCACAGCCGCCATCCTGGCGGGGGTCGCCATGTCGCTGACACTGGTGTCGGTCGCGCAGGCGAAGGACAAGGTCATCGGCGTTTCCTGGTCCAACTTCCAGGAAGAGCGCTGGAAGACCGACGAGGCCGCCATGAAGAAGGCGATCGAGGCCGCGGGCGACAAGTACATTTCCGCCGATGCGCAGTCCAATCCCGGCAAGCAGCTGACCGATGTCGAGAGCCTGATTTCGCAGGGCGCCAATTCGCTGATCATCCTGGCGCAGGATGCCTCGGCCATCGGTCCGGCGGTGCAGAAAGCGCTCGACGAGGGCATTCCGGTCGTCGGCTATGACCGCCTGATCGAAAACAAGGACGTCTTCTACCTGACCTTCGACAACAAGGAAGTCGGCCGCATGCAGGCCCGCGAAGTGTTCAAGGTGAAGCCTGAAGGCAACTACGTCTTCATCAAGGGCTCGGGTGCCGACCCGAATGCCGACTTCCTGTTCTCGGGCTCGATGGAAGTGCTGAAGGAAGCCATCGACTCGGGCAAGATCAAGAATGTCGGCGAGGCCTATACGGACGGCTGGCTGCCCGCCAACGCCCAGAAGAACATGGAGCAGTTCCTCACCGCCAATGACAACAAGGTCGACGCGGTGGTCGCGGCCAATGACGGCACCGCCGGCGGCGTCGTCGCGGCGCTGACGGCGCAGGGGCTCGCCGGCACCGTGCCGGTCTCTGGCCAGGACGGCGACCATGCCGCGCTCAACCGCATCGCGCTCGGCACCCAGACCGTGTCGGTGTGGAAGGACGCGCGTGAACTCGGCAAGAACGCCGCCGAGATCGCCTCGCAGCTCGCCGACGGCAAGAAGATGACCGACATCGCCGGCGTGAAGGACTTCACGACGCCTGGCGGCAACACCGTCAAGTCGCTGTTCCTGACCCCGGTCGCCATCACCAAGGATAATCTCAACCTCGTCATCGACGCCGGCTGGATCAAGAAGGACGAAGTCTGCGCGGGCGTCGCCGCCGGCAGCGTTGCGGCCTGCAACTGAGTTTGACCGCTTGAAGAAATGAAGGCGCCGCGGCCCAAAGCCGCGGCGTTTTCTCAAAAGGATTTGTGTTTCCGCATCACGCGGATAGCTTCTAGGCTGGCTTCGGCATCCGCGTAGACGGCCAGCCGGTTGGAGGAAATCATGACCGATACGACGTCCAACCCGCAGGCCGACACCGCGCGCGCCTCGGAACTCGGCGCGGTCGCCCGGTTCCTGAAGGCGACCGAGATCGACACCCGCATGCTCGGCATGATCGGCGCCCTGCTGCTGATCTGGGTCGCGCTGCATGTGATTTCGAGCCTGCGTCTCGGCGTCAATCCGCTCGATTTCGACAGCCGCACGTTTCTCACGCCGCGCAATCTGTGGAACCTGTCGGTGCAGACGTCCGCGGTCGCCATCATGGCCTGTGGCATGGTGCTGGTCATCGTCATGCGCAACATCGACCTGTCCGTCGGTTCCGCCGAGGGCCTGATCGGCATGGTCATGGGTTTTGCGCAGGTGCATTTCCTGGTTCGGTTCGTGGGGCTTGAACTCGGCAACCCATGGATCTGGGTCCTGGCTCTGGTCATCGGCCTGGCGCTCGGCCTTTTGATCGGCGCCTTCCAGGGCTTCGTCATTGCCTATCTCGAAGTGCCGGCCTTCATCGTCACGCTGGGCGGCCTGCTGGTCTGGCGCGGCGCCGCCTGGTGGGTCACGTCAGGCCAGACGGTGGCACCGCTCGACGCCACCTTCCAGCTGATGGGTGGCGGCCCGGCCGGATCGATCGGCGCCACCTGGAGCTGGGTCGTGGGCATCGTCGCCTGCCTGGCCGTCGTGTTCGCGCTGTTCAACGGGCGCGTGCAGCGCAAGCGCTTCCGCTTCCCGTTGCGGCCGGTCTGGGCCGAGACGCTGCTCGGCGCCGTCACCTGCGCCGTCATCATGGGCGCGGTCTGGCTGGCCAACTCCTATCCATGGCCGATCGGCATCGTGAACCGCTACGCGGCCGCCAACAACATCACCGTACCCGAGGGCGGCCTGTTCATCGCCCACGGCATCGCGATACCGGTGCTGATGGCGGTCGCCGTCGGCCTGGTCATGACCTTCATCACCAACCGAACCCGTTTCGGCCGTTATGTCTTTGCCATAGGCGGCAATCCGGAAGCGGCCAATCTCGCCGGCATCAACACGCGCTGGATCACCATGAAGGTGTTCATGATCATGGGCGTGCTGGCCACGATCGCAGCCGCCATTTCGTCGGCCCGGCAGAACTCCTCCACCAATGTGCTTGGCACATTGGACGAGCTGCTCGTCATTGCCGCGGCCGTCATCGGCGGCACGTCGCTTGCCGGCGGCTCGGGAACGATCATCGGCGCCATGCTCGGCGCATTGCTGATGCAGTCGCTGCAGTCGGGCATGGTGCTGCTCGGCGTCGACTCGCCGCTGCAGAGCATCGTCGTCGGCGCCGTGCTGGTCATCGCGGTGTGGCTCGATACCGTCTATCGCAAGCGGGTTTAGGGATACGATCATGGCTGACAAAACCGCTCCCGCAACTGCCCCCGCAACCGCCCCCATGGGCACGCCGCTGGTCGACATGCGCAACATCTCGATCGCCTTCGGCGGCATCCGTGCCGTCGACGACGCGTCGATCGACCTTTTCCCGGGCGAGGTCGTAGCGCTGCTCGGCCACAACGGCGCCGGCAAGTCGACGCTGATCAAGATCCTGTCCGGTGCCTACAAGCGCGATGCCGGCCAGATCTTCGTCAATGGCGAGGAGGCAGCGATCTCCAACCCGCGCGACGCCAAGAAATACGGCATCGAGACGATCTACCAGACGCTGGCGCTGGCCGACAATGTCGATGCCGCCGCCAATCTGTTCCTCGGCCGCGAGCTGATGACCGCCTGGGGCACGCTCGACGACGTCGCCATGGAGGCCGAGGCGCGCAAGGTGATGGGGCGGCTCAATCCCCGCTTCCAGCGCTTCAAGGAGCCGGTGATCAAACTGTCAGGCGGACAGCGGCAGTCGGTGGCGATCGCACGCGCCATCCTGTTCAACGCCCGCATCCTGATCATGGACGAGCCGACGGCGGCACTCGGCCCCCAGGAAACGGCACAGGTCGGCGAACTGGTCAGGCAGCTCAAGTCCGACGGCATCGGCATTTTCCTGATCAGCCACGACATCCACGACGTGTTCGAGCTCGCCGACCGGGTTTGCGTGATGAAGAACGGCCAGGTGGTCGGCACGGCACGCACCACGGACGTCACCCAGGACGAAGTGCTGGGCATGATCATCCTGGGCAAATGTCCTCCAGGTGCCATACCGGGGCCGGGGGCGCTGAGGATCGCCGCCTGAGGCCGGCCGCAGGCCGGCCAGGCCGCTCGGGCACGCCCCGTTGCCGTTCACGTGATATGCCAGTGATCACGATGGCTTGGCCTGACCATTGTGTTGACCCGGCGAGTTGCCCATAAAGGTCCTGTTTTGCTCATGGACCGCATCATCCGTTGAAGAAGCTTTTTCCAATCGTCGCGTTCATAGCCGTTGCATTGATCAGCATGACCATGGCGGGGTTCGCTTATTTCGCGACGCAGGAGGCCGCCCGCATTAAGTTCGAAGGGGCGGCCGATGACGCCCTCAACCGGATCGAGAGCCGCATCGACCTGCATCTGTCGCTGTTGCGCTCGACACAGGCCCTGTTCGATGCGCGCAACGGCGATATTTCCCAGAGCGAGTTCAAGGCCTTCTTCAAGGCGCTGGATATCGACAGCAATTTTGCCGGCCTGCGCGGCATCGGCTTCCTGCGGCTGGTCAAGACGGGCGACGAAGCCGCAGTGGAGCGCGACATCCTCCACGATTTCGGCGCCAGCCATCCGGTCTATCCGGATACGACGCAGCCCTGGCGCACGCCGATAGCCCTTTTCGAGCCGCTGGATCCGTCCAACCAGGCCAGCATCGGCTATGACATGTTCAGCGAGCCGGTGCGGCGCGTGGCGATCGAAAAGGCGATGGCCGACGACCAGCAGCATGCAAGCGGGCTGGTGCAGCTCGGCCAGGGCACGGGCGTCGCGCAGACCTTCACCGGGTTCCTGGTCTTCGTGCGGCTCAATGTAGAAACGGCGCCGGAGGTCATCAACGCATCGCGATCCTCGACCGCCGGCTTTCTCTATGCCGCCTTCCGGGCCCGGGACCTGTTCCAGATCGCGCTGAGCCGTGCGCCGCTGCTGCCGGTCAACACAGAGATTTACGACGGAGCGGTGAACGGCGACAATCTGTTGTTCCGCTCGGAGACGCCACCGGTTTCATCCCTGGGAGACCGGCTGCTGGTCACCCGCAAGATGACCGTGGCGGGGCGCCCTTGGACCGTTTTGTTCAGGCCGACCAGCGCCTTCTCGCAACCCTCGTCGCGCGCCATCCCCGTCATGCTGGGACTGTTCGGCCTGCTCCTGGCCGGTGCCATCGCGCTGGTGGCGCGCTACCAGGAGCGGGCCTATGACGCCGTATCGGCCTTGCATGAGACAACGGAAAAGAGCCTGCTCGAAAAGGACCTGATGCTGCAGGAGATGAAGCATCGCATCAAGAACTCGATCACCAGGGTGCTGGCGATCGCGCGGCAGACGGCGTCGCGGGCCACCGACGTCAATGAGTTCTCCGCTTCCTTCTCGGCCAGGCTGCAGGCGATGGCCGCCTCGCAGGATATGCTGACGCGCTCGCGCTGGCAGAAAGCCGACCTTGCCGATCTGCTGCGAATCGAGCTCGGCCAGGTGTTCGGCAAGGAACTGCCGGAGGGTCTCCTGTCAGGCCCGGAGGTGCTGCTCGACGAAACCACGACGCAGGCGCTTGGCCTGACCTTTCACGAACTCGCCACCAATGCGCTGAAATATGGTGAAGCCGGCAATTCCGCCAATTCCTCCAAGGGAGATTGGGCGCTGAAAGTGAACTGGTCGCTGGAAGGGCGTGGGCGCGAGCGGATGCTGGCGCTGAACTGGCGGGAAGTCGGGAAAAACAGGATCGAGGCGCCGGCCGTAACCGGATTCGGCACCAAACTGATCGACCTCAACGTCACGCGCGAATTGCGCGGCACGATCAAGCGCGATTTCCAGGCTGACGGCCTGAAGGTGGAAATCAGAATTCCGTTGGTCGGCTAAAATCCTGCCGGTCGCCAGCGTCGAACGCTAAGAAAATCCGGAGGCCGGACATGGCCCCCGGATCTGTATTCCATCAGAGCGGTTCAGCGTTTCATGGAATCGCCGAACAGCGCCTGGAAATGCTTCGATCGCTGAATTAGTTGCAGCGGGCCGTGTAGATCCGGCCGCGATGATCGCGATACTGGCAGTAGCCGTTGCGCAGGTTGCGAACCAGCAGGCCGGACC
>NZ_RZSJ01000959.1:0-1163 GCF_003998025.1 Mesorhizobium sp. M8A.F.Ca.ET.021.01.1.1 | reverse complement strand
CCGTCGTACCATTATGATCTGGCCCGCCCTGGCGCCGCGCTCTACGGCATCAATCCGACGCCCGCCGAACCCAACCCGATGCTGCCCGTGGTGCGGCTGCAGGCCAAGGTGGCGCAGACGCGCAGCGTCGAACAGGGCACCGGCATCGGCTATGGCCACACCTATCACGCGGAAGCGCCGCTCAGCCTGGCGACGATCTCGTTCGGCTATGCGGATGGCTGGCTGCGCCGGTCCGCGTCGGCCGCCTGGTTCGAGGGGGTGCGCCTGCCCTTCCTCGGACGGGTGTCGATGGATTCGATCATTCTCGACATTTCCGCCCTGCCGCCCGGCAAGCTTCGCGAAGGGGATCTCGTCGAACTGCTCGGCCCTTCGCAAACCGTCGACGACGCCGCCGGCCATGCCGGCACCATCGGCTACGAAATCCTGGCCAGTCTCGGCACGCGCTTCCACCGGCGCTTTGTCGGCGGTTGAGCGGTTTGGCCGCGCTTGACAAGCGGACGCCTGTCGGCAAGGTTCGGCGCATGAGCAACCTCGCTTATATCAGAACCTTGTTCAGGGTCTGCCCGATCGCGGGATCGTAGCCCCGGCGCGGCCGCCTTTCGGCGTTCGTCCGTACCGGGGCATCCATACATCCACCCATCGCCATCAAGCCGCACCGCTCTCCGCGGCTGCCGGCTTTCATCAGGCCGCCGTCAACGCGGCGGCAAGCGCGCATCCGCTCGATGCGCCGATCCATGAGGTTTGCCATGCAACATGCAACGGGACTGCATCCATCCGCCCAGATTCTAATCAGCGACACCGACCATGACAGATTGGCCGGCCTGGCCCGGACCGTGCTCGACCGCGCGCCCGAGACGGCCGATGAGCTGCTCGCGGAATTGGACCGGGCGGTGATTACGGAAGCGGCGGCAATTCCGGCCGGCGTCGTGCGAATGGGGTCGACAGTCACGGTTCGCGGTGAAGGCGGTGATATCAGGCGCATCACGCTGGTCTATCCAGGCGACGCCGACATTGCCGAAAACCGGATCTCGGTGCTGACGCCGATGGGAACGGCGCTTGTCGGCGTCAGCACCGGACAGGTGGTGTGCTGGAGCGGCCGTGGCGGCCGCAAACTGTCGGCAACCGTGGAGGCGGTCGATACGCCCGCCGGCGGCGGCGAGCAC
>NZ_RZSJ01000958.1:0-1163 GCF_003998025.1 Mesorhizobium sp. M8A.F.Ca.ET.021.01.1.1 | reverse complement strand
GGCGCGACGGCGCTGCCCGCCGCGAGCTACCGCAGGCTGAAAGATGCCTTCGCCACTCGCCCGTATCATCTACACCACGGGACACGTTTCGTGCGGAACCCGACACATTGAGGCGCAAATATGCCCCGGCGCGGCGCGAAACACATGCTTTTCCCCCTTTTTCGCGCCACCTGTTCGGTGGCACGCCGATTGCTTGAGGCTTCGTGTAGGCGTGCGGTCAAGATGAGCTGTTCCCACAGAGATCCGGATCCGAACGAATGCACGTGACAGCAAGGCATACATCAAAGGAGTAGCTCATGCGGGTAGCCGTCGTGTGGAACAGTGATTTTACGGGCGTGATCAACCGGTTCGGTCAGCCTTATCCGCAGCCGCCGCAGCCTTGGCCGCATTACGGCGCGATAACCAAAAGCGTGATGGCGGCATTGCAAGAGGGCGGCCACGAAACTCTGCTGTGTGAAGGCGATAAAGAACTGCTCGCCACGCTCCAGGGCTTCATGCCACCCGATCCGCAAGCCCGCCCTTCGGGGTTAGTATTCAACTTGGCAGAGGGAATTCAAGGCGAGTACCGTTTTACCCACGTTCCTGCCATGCTTGAGATGGCCGGTGTTCCATACACCGGATCGAGTCCGCTCGGGCATGGGCTGACCGACGATAAGGTCATCAGCAAGACGCTCATGCGCAGTTGCGGCGTGCCAACGCCGAACTTTCGCGTCATGCGCAGCGGCACCGAGAGCACCGAGGGTCTTCGATTCCCAGTGGTAGTGAAGCCGCGTCACGAAGACAACAGCTTCGGTTTGCAGCTCGTACATGAGCCCGCTAAGCTGACGCAGGCAGTGGAAATGATCATCACGCAATATGCGCAGGATGCGCTCGTGGAAGAATACATAGATGGGCGAGAAATCCATGTGGCGCTGCTCGGAAACCGAGAGATAGAGGTATTGCCTTTGGCGGAGATCGACTTCGGCGAACGCGAAACACGTCTTTTGACTTGGGAAGCGAAGTATCTGGCTGCCGTGCAGCCACCGACGATTTGCCCGGCGCAAGTCGAGAGCAGCCTTGCAACTTTGCTGCAGGACATTGCGGTTGCGACCTTCCGTGCCTGCCAGTGCCGGGACTACGCCCGCGTCGACCTCCGGATCGACCGCTCCGGTCAGCCCTTTGTC
>NZ_RZSJ01000957.1:0-1164 GCF_003998025.1 Mesorhizobium sp. M8A.F.Ca.ET.021.01.1.1 | reverse complement strand
GTTCAGCGGCATCCGGGCCGAAATCCTGGTCCTGAAGTTCATCGAGCAACAGGTCGTCGAGGTTGGCGTCGGCGGCCTGGGCGGAGCCGGATTGATGCGCATCCTCGGACGCTGTTTCATCGAGATCCCAGTCGAGGTCACCAACAAGATCGACGGGTTGCTCCGCGATCTTTGTAGTCGCGGCGAGAGGCGGCTGAACGGGCGCTGCGGTTGGCTGGGTCGCGGCTGGCTGGGTCACGGCGGGCTGAACCATGGCCGGTTCCTTGGCCGACGGCAGCGTGCGCGCGGTCATGGCACCGAGAAGCGCGTTCAGCTCGTCTTCGAGGCTTCGTTCGTCCGCGATGGGCGCTTGCACCGGCGGCACAATGGCTGCCGCGGGAGCTGCCGATTGCGGGGAAGCCGCGGCGATTTCGGCGACGGGCTCTTCGGCAGGCTCGGCAAACGCCTCGTCCAGATTCAGGTCGAAGGCGTCATCCGAAACAGCTTCAGCGCCTGGAATTTCATCCTGCGTCTCGACGGCATCGGCGCGCAGTTCGTGCGCCGGCTCGTCATCAAAAGCCTCCGGCTCGTCCGCCTGAACGTCAAAATCCACATCGACATCGGGCATGGCATCGTCGAAGTGACCCGCGAAATCCTCGTCGGAGATCACCTGGGTTTCATCCGCGGCGGCTAGTACAGGTTCTGGATAGTCGACAGCAGCCGCTTGGCGCTGATCCGCCGGATGGTCGTCGAGCATCAGCTCGTCTTCGAGCGAGATCGCGACCGCATCGTCGAATTCATGATTGGAGGCCGGCTCGACGGCCACCGGCACTTCGGCCACCGGCGATTCAACGGCATACCGGGCCTCGGCAGCCTCGTCCTCGATATGGAAATCCTGGTCGAGGGAGGCGGCAAGCTCATCCTCCATCGGCAGATCATCGTCGAAGGGCGAGATGTCTTCGAGCGAACTGGCGACGGCATTGTCGAAATCGGCGTCGAAGGCAGGTTCAACGGACGGCACGGCTTGCGCGGCGCCAGCGGTCGCATGGCTGGCGGCGACCGCCTGGTCATCGGCATCCGACATGTCCAGGTGGAAATCGTCGTCGAGTGACAATGCGAGATCGTCGTCCGCAACATCGACGGCCACCGGCTCGACTGCCGGCTCATGAGCTGCGACAACTGGAG
>NZ_RZSJ01000956.1:0-1169 GCF_003998025.1 Mesorhizobium sp. M8A.F.Ca.ET.021.01.1.1 | reverse complement strand
CTGCTGCACCGAATGGGTGGCGTCGAAGATCACCGGCGCGCCGATCTCGGCCATGATAGGCAGAGCGCGCATATCCGACACCAGTGTGTTGTAGCCGAAAGAAGCACCGCGCTCGGTGGTCAGCACATTGGCATTGCCGGAACCGGTGATCTTGGCGACCACGTTCTTCATGTCCCAGGGGGCGAGGAACTGTCCTTTCTTCACATTGATGACCTTGCCCGTCCTCGCGGCGGCGACCAGCATGTCGGTCTGGCGCGACAGGAAGGCCGGTATCTGCAGCACATCGACATGCGGTGCAACGATGGCGCACTGCTCCTCCGTGTGAACGTCGGTCAGCACCGGCAGCGAGAATTCCTTTCGCAACTCGTCGAACACGGGAAGTGCGGCGTCCATGCCGGCACCGCGCGTCGCCGACAGCGAGGTGCGGTTGGCCTTGTCGTAGCTGGTCTTGTAGACGAGGCCGATGCCGAGCCTGCCGGTCAGCTCCTTCAGCGCACCGGCCATGTCGAAGGCGTGTTGGCGCGATTCGAACTGGCACGGGCCAGCGATCAGCGCCAAGGGTGCCGCATTGTCGAAGATGACATTGCCGACCGTTACCGAAGAATTGGGCGCCGTCGAATTTGGTGCTTGGGACTTGCTCATTTGGTCTCCCGGAAGATGAAAGCCGCGCCTTGGCCGGCTGCCGGCGGCACGACAATGTCGGTGCCCGCTATATCGTGCTGGATTGAGTTGGCTGCAAGCAGCCTCGCAGCGGCATCGGCGCTTCGGATCGCAAATACCACGGCGGCGAAACGAAGCTCCGTCGCCGGGCCGGTCGGGATGCCAAAGCGCGCGGCGTAAGACGCGGGATCGAGCACACGCAATGTTGCGTTCGGCAAGGCGAACGCGCCGTCCGGACCGCCGGCGGACGGTTCATTGACCGCCACCGCGATCAGCCTGTGCTGTTCGGAGGGCGCACTGCTGATTGCAATCACCTCGACGACCCCATCGACGCCGTTGGGATGAGCCTGCAAGGCCGCGCGGTCCACTTTCGGCGCGTTGATGCGCTGGCAGGCAAAAAGAAAAGCGTCCCTGGCATGATTGGCCGAAGCAAAAGCGAGCTTGAACGAGGCGGTATCGCTTTTGCCAGCCGTGTCGGTGAAGGCTCGCGAGAAGCTCAGCGTGTCTCC
>NZ_RZSJ01000955.1:0-1180 GCF_003998025.1 Mesorhizobium sp. M8A.F.Ca.ET.021.01.1.1 | reverse complement strand
GGGGACGGCAAGATCGCCCGCCGGCTCGCTGATGCGGTAGCCGCGGGCGACTTTGAAATAGACGTCATGCTGGCCGAAACGGACCCCGCAATGCGCCTCCAGCACCGCCAGCACCATCGACAACCGAGCCCCGTCCCAGCCGACCACCGCCCGGCGCGGCGTGCCGAGCGAGGAGGGCGCGCCCAGCGCCTGGATCTCGACCAGGACGGGCCTGGTGCCTTCCATGCCGGCGAAAACCGCCGCTCCCGGCGATTTCGCGTGCCGTTCGCCGAGAAAAAGTTCGGACGGGTTGGAGACCTCGCGCAGACCCTTGTCCGACATTTCGAAGACGCCGATCTCATCGGTCGGTCCGAAGCGGTTCTTCACCGCGCGCAGGATGCGGAAATGGTGGCCGCCTTCGCCCTCGAAATAGAGCACGCCGTCGACCATGTGCTCGACCACGCGCGGACCGGCGATCTGGCCTTCCTTGGTGACATGGCCGACCAGCACGATCGCGGCACCCGTGGATTTGGCGTAGCGGATCATTGCCTGGGCGGCGGCGCGCACCTGGGTGACCGTGCCCGGCGCCGAGTCGGCTAGGTCGGTCCACAGCGTCTGGATCGAATCGAGGATGACCAGATCCGGCCGCTTGCCGTCGGCGATCGTGGCGAGGATATCCTCGACATTGGTCTCGGCCGCCAGTTCCACGGGCGCCGACGCGACGCCGAGCCTCTGCGCGCGCAGCCTGATCTGGGCAACCGCCTCTTCGCCCGAAACATAGACGATGCGGTGGCCCTTGGAGGCAAGAGCGGCCGCGGCCTGGGTGAGCAGCGTCGATTTGCCGATACCGGGATCGCCGCCGACCAGCAGTGCAGAGCCCCGGACGAAACCGCCACCGGTGGCGCGGTCGAGTTCGCCGATGCCTGATATGATGCGCGGCGCGTCCTCGATGTCACCGGAAAGCGTGGTCAGCACCACCGCGCGGCCCTTGCGGGCATTGCGCGTGTTGGCAGGCCCCGAGCCGATGCCGCCCGACGTGCCTTCCTCGACCAGCGTGTGCCACTCCCCGCAGGCATCGCATTTGCCCGCCCAGCGCTGATGCACCGACCCGCAATTCTGGCAGATGAACTGGACGCGGGATTTGGCCACGCTTTTACCTTCCCGCCCGGTTGCGGGCGCGGCGATCCTTCGCGCGCTCCTC
>NZ_RZSJ01000954.1:0-1180 GCF_003998025.1 Mesorhizobium sp. M8A.F.Ca.ET.021.01.1.1 | reverse complement strand
GAGGCTGACGATCGCATTGAGAGCCGACGACCTGATCGACCGCCGCCGCTTGCGGCGCAAGCTGACTTTCTGGCGTGTCGCGGCCTTTGGCATCGTGGCGCTCGGGGTGATTGCGCTGTCGGCCTGGTTCTATGGCGACGATTTCGGCGGCTCCACCGTCGACCACATCGCCAAGGTCAGGATCGAAGGCACCATCACCGAGGACGACGAACTGATCAAGCGGCTGGAGACCATCCGCCAGTCGTCGAAAGTAAAAGGCGTGATCCTAGTGATCGATTCTCCCGGCGGCACCACCGTCGGCGGGGAATCGATCTACGAGGAGGTGCGCAAGCTCGCCGCCGACAAGCCGGTCGTGGCCGAGGTCGGCACGCTCGCCGCGTCGGCGGGCTACATGATCGCAAGCGCCGCCGACCATATTGTCGCCCGCAAGACCTCGATCGTCGGCTCCATCGGCGTGCTGATCCAGTATCCTGACGTCAGCGGCCTGATGGACAAGCTCGGCGTCAAGCTGGAGGAGGTGAAATCCTCGCCTCTGAAAGCCTCGCCCTCGCCCTTCAAGCCGACCAATGACGACGAACGCGCCATGGTCCGCAAGCTCATCCTCGACAGCTACGACTGGTTCGTCGGCATCGTCGCGGAACGCCGCAAGATGACGCACGAACAAGCACTGGCGCTCGCCGACGGTTCGATCTTCACCGGCCGCCAGGGTGTTGCCAACGGGTTGATCGACGCCGTCGGCGGCGAGTCCGTGGCCATCGACTGGCTGGCGACCAAGGGTGTCGATGCCAAGCTCAAGGTGGTCGAATGGAAGAACACGGAACGGCGCGGCGGCTTCCTGTTCTCGAAGGCGATGGCACGCACGATCGCCGGCGCGCTCGGCTTGCCGGATTCCGGCGGCGACGTCATCCATGAACTTGGCGCCAACCGCTTGTTTCTTGACGGTCTCGTTTCCGTCTGGCACCCTTGAGACGCGTTGGGACAGCTGAAAAAGCAAATAAAATCATCCTGATAATTTTGGCCGAACTGCTTTCACGGGGACCCGTCTGATGATCAAGTCCGAGCTTGTGCAGATTATTGCCACGCGCAATCCGCATCTTTTCCTGCGCGACGTCGAAAACATCGTCGGCGCGATCTTCGATGAAATCACCGACGCGCTTGCCGAGGGCAACCGGGTCGAATT
>NZ_RZSJ01000953.1:0-1195 GCF_003998025.1 Mesorhizobium sp. M8A.F.Ca.ET.021.01.1.1 | reverse complement strand
ATGGAGATCGTGTCGTCGGCCTTCAGCTTGCTGACCAGCAGGCGGAATGCCGATTTGAGCAGCGGCAGCTTGTCCGGCTCGTCCATCGAGCCCGAGACATCGATCAGGAAGACCAGATTGGCCTTCGGCTGCTCGGTCGGCTTGATGTCGAACCCTTTGATGGCGACATGCATCAGCTTGGTGTGCTCGTTCCACGGCGTCGGCATGACGCTGACGGTCGAGTTGAACGGCGTCGATGCCGAGTCCGGCCCCTTCCAGTCATAGGGGAAGTAATTGATCATCTCCTCGACCCGGACCGTGTCGGCCTGCGGCACCGACCCTTCCTTCAGCGAACGGCGCACGAAGGAATAGGAGGCGGTATCGACATCGATCGAGAAGGTCGAGACCGGGTCTTGCAGGGCCGCATGCACCGGATTGGTCTTGAAGTCCTCGATGCGGTTGCGGTTTTCCTCTTGCGGCGCGATCTGATCCGCCGGTGCGGTCGGCTGCGGCGCCATCAGCTTGGATTCGGCAGCCGGCATGCGGGCAACCCGCGACGGCGCGCTTGTCGTGCCGTCGACCGCGAACTCGCCTGTCGGGGCCGGCGCTGGCTTGTAAGCCCGCAAAGTGGCCGACTCGGGTTCGTTGACCGTTGCCGGGGCCTCATTCGGCGTCACGTCACGCGTGCGTCCGTCCTGCTGCGCCACGCCGCCTGCGGCAGTCGTCTGCGGCTGCGGCGGCGAGGCTGGTGGCGCAAGCGCGTCGCTGGCATCGCGGCTTTCCACATCCGCGTCGGCCTTCTTGTCTTTCGCCAGTTCCGTCGGGGCCTGCTTCGGCTCGGCGGTGGCCGGCTTCAGCGTCGCCGGCTTGTCGGCCAGCGTCTCGGTGATCTTCTCCTTGTCGCCGAACGCCGGCGGCTGTTCCCTCAGCATATGGAAGGTGGCGTATCCGGCGATCGGCAGGGCGACGAGCCCGGCAAGGGCCGGCGTGGCAATGAGTTTCTTTTGCATGATTTCGCTCCAGAGCTTTTGTGCTCGCTCTGTGAGACGAAGGCCGCCGACCGATCCTTGGGTGACAGCAGAAATATTTTCCTGGTCGTAGGCGCGCAGGGCGGCCTCGAAGGCACGCGCCTTCGCGCTCTCGCCGGGTGCGGGTATTGCTGCGTCGCGCAGCTTTCTGAGTTCGTTGTCGTCGACCATGGTCACACTTCCCCGGC
>NZ_RZSJ01000952.1:0-1206 GCF_003998025.1 Mesorhizobium sp. M8A.F.Ca.ET.021.01.1.1 | reverse complement strand
GCGTAGACCTCGTCGGCGGAGAAGGCGACGATCGCGGTGCGGCGGTGGTTCTGGGCGCGCTGTCGCCTCGCACCCGCAATGCCCAGGTGGCGCTGTTCCAGTCGGGCGATGTCGACTATCTCATTGCCACCGACGCGATCGGCATGGGTCTCAACCTCGACCTCGACCATGTCGCCTTTGCCCAGAACCGCAAGTTCGACGGCTACCAGTACCGCAATTTGACGGCGGCCGAACTCGGCCAGGTCGCCGGCCGCGCCGGCCGGCATCTGCGCGACGGCACGTTCGGCGTCACCGGCCAGGTCGATCCGCTGGACGAGGACCTGGTCCAGAAGATCGAGGGCCATGACTTCGACCCGGTGAAGGTGCTGCAGTGGCGCACCGCCCAATTCGATTTCGCCAGCCTCGATGCGCTGAAGCGTTCCATTGAGACCAACGCCCCGGTCGAGGGCCTGACACGCGCACTGCCGGCCGTCGATGCCCAGGCGCTCGAACATCTCTCCCGCGACGAAGGCATCCGCGCGCTCGCAACCAATGCCAAGCGCGTGGCGTTGCTGTGGGAAGCCTGCGCGCTGCCGGATTATCGCAAGATCGCGCCCGCCCAGCATGCCGACCTCATCGCCTCGATCTACATGGACCTCGCCCGGCATGGTCATGTCGACGAGAACTATATGGCCGAGCAGGTGCGCCGCGCCGACACCACCGAGGGCGATATCGACACGCTGTCGCACCGCATCGCCCAGATCCGCACCTGGACATTCGTGTCGAACCGGCCCGGCTGGCTGGCCGATCAGGCACACTGGCAGGAAAAGACGCGCGAAATCGAAGACAGATTGTCGGATGCGCTGCATGAGCGGTTGACGAAACGCTTCGTAGACCGCAGGACTTCCGTCCTCATGCGGCGCCTTAGAGAAAATACCATGCCTGAAGCCGAAATCAGTCCTACCGGAACCGTCCTTGTCGAAGGCCATCACGTCGGCGAGTTACAAGGGTTCCGCTTCACCGCCGACCAGACCGCCGGCGGCGAAGACGCCAAGGCCGTGCGCACGGCCGCGCAAAAGGCGCTGGCCGCCGAATTCGATGCACGCGCGGAGCGCTTCGGTGCCTGCGCCAATGGCGATCTAGCGCTCGGTTCGGACGGCACGCTGCGCTGGATCGGCGCGCCGATCGGCACACTGGTTTCGGGCGAGGACGCGCTGAAGCCGCGCC
>NZ_RZSJ01000951.1:0-1220 GCF_003998025.1 Mesorhizobium sp. M8A.F.Ca.ET.021.01.1.1 | reverse complement strand
GTTGAAGAACAGGGTGCCGTCGAAATGATCGCTGGGCGGGCCGCTGTAGTAGCGGTTGGCGGCTTTGTGTCTCGCGGCCAAGGTCTGCGCTCCAGCGGGTTTCGGTGAACTCTTTGTTTTCACGCAATTCCCTGGGGGGAAGCGCTACGCGTTTTCCCGGGAAAACCGCTGCACACTTTTCCTGGGACTATTCTAGACATAAGCCTTGCCGCGGCTGGCGCAAGCGTTTGCCGGCCGAAGGCCAAGGGGGACGAAGCGGCCTCGGCTAGGATCGCGGATCAGGAGCAGGACGCCATGGCGATGAAGCGGACGAAGACGCCCTGGATGAAGGCCGAGGATTTTGGCCGCTCGCTGCCGCGCGGCGTCGGCGTCAATTTGCTGGTGACCGACATGCCGGCGATGGAAGCCTTCTGCCGCGACGTGCTTGGCGCCCGGGTCATCTATGCCGACGAAGATTTCGCGGCGATCGAGCTTCTGGGGTCGGTATTCATGCTGCATGCCGACCATTCCTATCTCGACAACCCGATGACGGGCTCCATCACGGGCGCCGAGACACGCGGTGCTGGCATCGAATTGCGCCTCTATGGCGCCGATCCCGACGCGATCGAGGCGGCGGCGCTGGATCATGGCCACATCGTGCTGGCCGGCGCCGTCGACAAGCCGCATGGTCTGCGCGAGTGCTATATCGTCGGGCCGGACGGATATGTGTTCGTCCCAAGTGCCGCCCTGGCGTGATGATTGCGATAAATTTGCAACAATCTTGCCGCAAACCCTATTTTAACCATATCGGGTTGAAATTTCGCCACCTTCTCCATCTTGGTGGAGGTGAGATTGCGCGGACGGCACCCCCAGCCGAATCCGACGGAGGTTGTAATGAATTTTGCGAAAGGCGGCCTGGTGGCCGTATCCCTGGCGGCGCTCGTTGCGAGCGGCTGCTCAACCTCACGCTTCTCGTCGATGGACGACCAGCAGCCCGCCCCGCTGCAGCCGGCGCCTGCCGGCCAGGTGAGCTCGAATCAGCTGCCGCCGCCGGCGTCCCCCGGCACCACCGACCCGTCTCAATTCCCGACCGCGCCGGCAAACACGCAGGTTGCCTCGCTGCCGCCGGATGGCGCGGCGCCTGCGGGTGCCGCGGATCTCAACGCGGCAAGCGTCGCCGGTGTCTGGAACGTCAGCGTTTCCGGCCAGAGCTGCAAGGTGGCGACGCCACAGACCAAGTT